>CAYOKC010000001.1:0-64916 GCA_964404415.1 uncultured Leptolinea sp.
TCATACTGATCACTTCCAGGCTGCTCATCAGGCAGGCGTCATAGCCGATAATATCGAACTTCTCAATACCCGTCTTCTTCTGAATATCGGCAAAGGTGTCGTCCATCTCATTCAAATACAACATGTCATTCCACCCGTCGATCAGAACGTCGTTGGGTTTGCTCCCGTTATCCTCATCCGTCCACCCGCCCGGCCAGCCGGTTCCGTGGTCACTGAGGATGAGAACATAATGGTCTGCCGGGTACTGCCTGGCCGCCCAGGTGACGAAATCCGTAAGGACTTTTCCGTCTGCCATGTTGACTTCTCCCAGGTCGGCCAACTCTTCTGAATTGATCTTATCCAGATCATCGTCCTGTGTAAGGTAAAACCGTTTGGCGCCTGAGAAATTTTGCTTTCCTTTGTAGCCGCCTTTATAGCGGTCAATCTGTGCAACGATATTAACCTTATCTGATGAACCCACACGTTCAGCTTCATTCAGGTCGGTAAAAATATCTTCTTCCAGAATGGGGTCGTCCGCATCCTGGAACAGCATGATCGTCCAGGTATCGCCTTTATTCGTCCGGGGAGCGGGTGGCGCCTCATTTGATGATGTCTGTGCTTCTTCTTCATCCGGTTGAATTTCTTCTGTCACGGTTTCCGATTCATATGAATCCGCCTCTGTTGCTTCATCATCACTCAATGAACAACTGATGGTGGCCATCGAAAGGGCGATCAGAACTGCCAGGAACGCGTATAAAAATTTGTGACTTTTCCGTGGTGTTGTAGTTATTTTCATTTTGTCCCTCTATCCATTAACGAGTAAAAACCGCTATTTATTGTACCAATCCCGAAAGGATAGTAGACTATGAATACTGTAAGGTTTCAACCGCAAATCCACATTGTCAGAGGAAATCCCTATGTCATTTCGCCAGAAGCTTATCGACGGTCAATTATTATGGGGAACATTGGTTTCACTGCCGGCACCCGAGATCACTGAGATCCTGGCTGATACCGGTTTTGACTGGTTATTCATTGACATGGAACATGCCGCGCTGGATGTTGCCGATGTTCAACGCATTCTTCAGGCTGGCGGAAAGAATATAGCCGGCATCATCCGGCTTCCGGCAAACGACCCGATCTGGATCAAGAAGACGCTGGATATTGACCCGGCGGGGATCATGCTTCCGCTGGTAAACAGCGGTGATGACGCCCGCAACGCGGTCAAATGGAGCAAGTATCCCCCGCAGGGAACCCGCAGCGTTGGTGTCGGCCGGGTACACCGTTACGGAGCCGCCCTTCAACAGGTCATTGAAACAGCGAATGAAAATACCGCCGTTGTGGTTCAGGTGGAGCACATACAGGCTGTTCAGAATATTGACGACATCGTCTCCGTGGAAGGTGTTGACGCGGTTTTGATCGGCCCGTATGACCTCTCCGCCAGTCTGGGCATCCCCGGGAAGGTGACAGATCCGCGAGTGACGGACGCCATTGAAAAAGTGCGCCTTGCCTGCCAGAAAAAGAAAATGCCCATCGGTATCTTCACGGCATCCATCCCGTTCGCACGTGAATGCGCGGCGAAAGGTTTTACTCTGATCGCCGTCGGTACAGATACATTGATGCTGGTTGAAGCGAGCCGGAACTTGCTGAAAGACCTGCAGAAATAGTATGTTTAACCTTGAAACAAAACGAATGATCCTTCGGCCTCTGGATGACCGGGATATCACGGCATTTTCCGCGTACCGGTCAGACCCTGAGATCGCCCGCTACCAGGGTTGGGGCGCGCCGTATTCCGAAGAGCAGGCCAGGGAATTCATAGATCAGATAAAACTGGTCACCCCGGGTGAAACCGGCCACTGGCTTCAACTAGGGATGGAGTTGAAAGAAACCGGTGCCCTGATCGGCGATGTGGCTTTCGTCATTATTAAAGACAGCCACCATCAGGCCGAGATCGGCATGACACTCTCTCAACCTTTCCAGGGAAAAGGATACGGTACTGAAGCCGTACGGGAACTGGTACGGTACTTGTTTGACGATCTTCACGTCCATCGTGTGATCGCCAATTGCGACCCCGCGAACGTTGCCGCCCATCATCTGCTGGAGCGCGTGGGCTTCCGCCGCGAGGGCTGTTTCATTGACAGTCTGTGGTACAAAGGCGGTTGGGCTTCAGAACAGTGGTTTGCCATGCTGGACCGTGAATGGAGGGGACTTTCTTCCGCACCATAAGGAGATGTTTGAATGCAAACATTTGCTGATCCTGATGGACCGATCGAAGAATTCTCATGGGGGAGGTTTATCATTCTGGGCAAAGCACACTCCGACCAGGGGGAGGGAGTTGGAAAAGACATCCGCCTCATTGATAATGTCGTCACCGACTGGGAGGAACGCAAAGGGCATCACCTGCGGTCTGAAATGGTCACCGGGGTTTTCGGCCAGAATTTGACCACCCTGATCATCGGAATTGGCGTCGACAGCGCCATTGAAGTTCCATCCGAGACACGTAAATATATTCAGGATAACGGGATCACCCGGTTGATCCTGTTGCCCACCCCGGAAGCCTGCGGTATGTACAACCGGCTGACACGTTCAGGCAACCGAGTGGCGCTTCTGGCACACGGCACCTGCTGATTTATATATTCCGGGTAACTGTGACAACAACCGGCTGTTCGCCGGAACCATTGATTATTTCTTCCGGTAATTGCCGTGAAGGGGAAACATCACGGCGTTGAATGGTGAATTTTTCGACGGGAAGGTATTGCTCAATAAAAGGCAATCCCGGTGAATAAACAAAACTGCCGCCGGGTTTTAACCCGTTCAAGATCCGCATATACATTCCGGCATAGCGGTCAGGATGGCCATTCTTATAACGGTGATGGAACAGGAAATGGTTGGAAAAAGCCATGTGTGAGATCACGGTTCCCCAGGAATCCGGCTTAAATTCCAGGTCAAACCAGTCAGCCTCAAACAAACCGGGCGCCGGGCTGACGACACGGTCCACGCCCAGTGCCTTCAGCCCCAGAGATTGCAGGTGTTTCACCAGTATCCCCTGCTTGCCGCAGCCCAGGTCCAGTACCGGCGTCTTCAATGCCAGCGCGTCAAGACCGAGCAATTGGAGTTGAAAATCAGGTGAGTATTCACTGCACACCACCTGCTTGAGGATGATATTCTCCTGCACCTGCCAGCCTGGTTCACGGTCAAAGAAACGGGAGATATTACGGCTCAGGTCTTTAAAATGCTCTTTCACCAGGGCCGAAAAATTCTGCCCGAATTCCGCATAATCGCGGGATGCAGCCAATACGGCCTTCATTCCCCGCAGGTAGGCGGTGTACATCATTAACAACCGGTCCTGCTCCTCCTGGTCCAGATGAACATACTGGTTATTGTTGTATGTAAATTCCAGGCTGGAGCGCACAAATTCACGCGCCAGATCCAGCGAATAGACCGGATCGGTGAGGATCGCCATGACTTCCACCCGGTTTTCATACAGGAATTCCAGGTTGTCTTTCTCCAGCCGCACAAAATCACGGTCAACATGATAGACATCCAGCATGGTCTTGCGGCTGTTGGCTTTGTACCGGCGCAGGATTGTGGATGATAATTTGTCGTAGAGTTCAGGGCGTGATTGTGGCATACGCGAAGTGTATTTTTTATTTTTTATTGTCGGGTTGCTGCCTGCGCGGGAACCGGTAGGTTATCGCCAATCCACCTTCGGCTGTTTCCCGGTAAACACGGGGCAGATCTTCACCGGTCTGTTTCATCACGGTGACCACTTCATCAAACGAAACGCGGTGCGCGCCGTCTGAATAGGTGGCGAAAGTGGCACAATCCATGGCGCGGGTGGCGGCAAACACATTGCGCTCTATGCAGGGGATCTGCACCAGCCCGTTGACCGGGTCACAGGTGAGGCCCAGATGGTGTTCCAGACCCATTTCCGCCGCGTATTCGATCTGGCGGATGGTACCACCCATCAACTGCGCGGCTGCCCCCGCCGCCATGGCGCAGGCCGAACCGATCTCTCCCTGGCACCCGACTTCCGCCCCGGAAATGGACCCGTTATGCCGGATCAGGTTGCCGATCAGGCCGGCGGTAGCCAACGCGCGCAGAATATGTTTCTCTGACGTCTGTATGGTATCTTCTATATGGCAGATGACTGCCGGAAGCACACCGCACGAACCGCACGTCGGCGCAGTGACGATCAACCCGCCGGTGGCATTTTCTTCAGCCACAGCCAGCGCGTATGCCGGCAGAAAGCCTTCGCGAACCAGGTTGCTGCCATTCAACAGGCTTTTACGGTGGAACGTCCACGCGCGGCGTGAAACGCCCAACCCGCCCGGCAGCACCCCTTCGGCCTGAATGCCGCGCTGCACACTTTCATGCATCACCCGGTTGACTTCTTTGAGGAAATCCCAGATCTCTTTCCCTTCGTTGGCTTCCACATACTCCCAGAAGGTCAAGCCGCTGGAAGTACAATATTTGAGGATCTCACTCATGGTGGTCAACGGGTAGACGGCCTTCGCGGGAGGCGGGTTCTCTTCGATCAACGCCCCTCCACCGGGGCTGTAAACACGCCACATGTCCAAACGGTTGCCATCCGTATCCAAAGCTTCGAATTCCATGCCGTTGGGATGCAAAGGCAGCAAATCATCCGGTTTCCAGATGAACTCAACCACCCGGGGAGACAACGCCTCAATAATGGCTTTATCGGTCAGATGCCCGCGGCCGGTAGCTGCTAGGCTGCCGTATAGCGTCACCCGGAATGATATCGCCTCCGGGTATTTCTGAGAAAAAGATTCTGCCGCTCGCCTCGGCCCCATGGTGTGACTGCTGGAGGGGCCGTGCCCGATACGGAACAGTTCGTGAATCGATTCCATTCTTTTCGTTATACCTGTAATTTATTGGATTGTCCGGGTGTCAGCGCGTCAGGAATGGCGTCTGCCCCGGCATTAAACGCGTCGGTTATACCCTGTTTGACGGCATTCCACCAGTCCCGCGCCGCGGACATTTTATCGTCATGGAAGCGCTCGAGCCAGGCGGCCAGATCCGGTTCCTGTAATCCGGCTGTTGACCACTGCTCAAGGAAGGTCACCAGCAGATCAACCACCCGCTCGCTCTCCCAGAAAACGGTCTTGGGTGACTCAGCTTCGTGAATGGAGCGTGCCAGATTGAACTGGTGTTCCTTGTAATTTACGTTCAATCCGTAATGCGCGGCCAGTATTTCATCGGTAATCGTCTCACTCCACTTGCGGTGGAAACGGCAAATTCCACTGTTCTCATTGAACAGTTCATATGTCATTCGCTCCACGCACTTCTTCCCCAGTTTATCCGGCGGGAGGAATTTGCTTTCATAGAAGACGAAATATTTCCCCATCATCGGCATCGGGCTGAACATACCGGCCACCCAGTACTGGTTGGGGGTCATGTGACCCTCGTCGCCATGCGGAATAAAGACCGCCCGGTCAATGCTGCGGATTTTGTATTTTTTATCCAACTCCAGCGCAGCCAGCCGGATGCCCTGGCGGAATACATCGCCGGCCGGATCAAAGAGGATCATATCCATAACCGCCCGCGCGTACGCGGCGTTGCGGGTGCTGTCTTTCACTACATCAAATTTTCCTGGGTCGTCGGTGAACTGGAATGCCAGCTCACTGACTGGAGGGAGGTTAAAATCTTCCGGCGGGATCAGCCCATTGGCCACAAGATCCATGATCCAGGCTACCGTACCGCCGATCTGGATGGCGTCAAAGCCCATGGCGTCGCCATAATCATTGATCTCTTCCGCCGCGCGCTGGTCAAACACACCGATCTGAGGACCGAGGGCGTGGTAGGGTTCGTAATCCTTTTTGTAGATATCATTGATCTTCTTGCAGACCACCGGGCAGGGTTCACCGCAATGCTGAAAATTTTTGGTCTTGATGGTTTCTTCGTTGAATTGC
The DNA here is from genome assembly GCA_964404415.1 of uncultured Leptolinea sp. Classification (GTDB taxonomy): domain Bacteria; phylum Chloroflexota; class Anaerolineae; order Anaerolineales; family Anaerolineaceae; genus Leptolinea. The sequence continues at coordinate 5,910 of CAYOKC010000001.1, forward strand.
ACCAGATAATGCTTGAGTATGAATTCCCGGTGCTGGTTTAACCTCTCTTCATCGGAGTGGTAAATACTGGTGTAGTTGAAACTCATAATTCGTTCGGCCATGTCGCGGTTATTCACGCCAAACGTACCGCCGGTTTCAAATTCGGGCACATAGCGGTATTTTTCGGTGACGGATATGTCCGTCTGGATGGTCTTTTTTCCGAAATGTTCAAGGAAATAATTGTCGATCTCCGAGCTATCCCGCAGATCGGGGTCATCCCATTCACCGCCAAAAATGATCGCGGCCAGATTGTTGACTCTGTACATGCGCGATCCCAACCCGCCGCGGCCAGCCCAATCGGTGACCACGGAGAGTTCACCCTTGCGTACCGGGTTTGACCCGATGGCGCCTTCATCGGTGTACTTCGCGGATGGTCCCACGGCGCATATCCGTATTTTGCCTTCGGGGTATTCGCCTTTGTAACGGTCAAACAATGCCTGCTGCAGGGCAAAAAATCCGGTGAGCGGGCGGCCTTCGGGATTGGCATATCCATTCCACAGCGCGTCCGCGTTGACCGGTTCCAGGCGGACGAAGACTTCACCCTGCTTATGGTTCAACAGAAGCACACTGGTTTCGGGAGCGCGCCCGCGTAACGAGACATAATTCACGCCCACACCGTGAAAGGTATACGCGGCTCCCCCCATGGAGGAAATATAGAACCCGTCCCACTGGTTTGACCACCCGGTGAACACCAGCCGACGGGAACCCGGAATACTACTGCCGGCCAGAAGCCCTTCGCCGAAGGACAGGCTGTCAGGGTACATGCGGTAACGGCTCCAACCGTAGTCCACAGGGCCCAGAATCGAGGGGTCATCAATGGGTTTTAAGTACCAGTGCTCATTATTCAGGTGAACAGTCAATTCACGTTGGATGATGGGGTAGGTCATGCGTACATTCCTCTTCCTGCCGGGATCAGCTTCAATACACCATAATCATATCAGTTTGTGCAAACGGGAATAGTTTTTCTCTAAAATTTATTGCGCTTTTGACGAATAATTCTGATAATCATATAAGGCTTTCACCCGGTTTTTCATGCTGAAATGGCAGGAAACTGACGAAATTCTGTTGGAGGAAAAGTTATTTGACCAGAACAAAGACAATACCTCAAAACCCCGGCGAAATAATTGAGGGCAGGGAATCCTTATTCCGAAAAGACCTTTGGACACAGGAGGTTATTGGTTTAATTCTTCTCGCCATCATCATCCCCGGCCTTCTGGTTAGTTTCTTCCACATTACAGGAACAATCAGCCTGCAGCAGGCATTGCCTGTCTATGTTGTATTTATTCTCATTTTGATCAGTTGGATCGCCTCAAAGCGAGGCGGATGGATATGGGCGGGGTATGTGCCGGCCGCTGCTGCTTTTCTATTTGGATTACATATCCTGTTTCAAAGTAAAGACTTCAGAAATACCACAATCTTCATATTCTGTTTATCCATAGTGCTTTCGGGAATGTTGCAGGGAAAAAGAACCGGGGTTTTCTACAGCATTCTCAGCGCGGTCGCCTTTCCGGTTCTTCTCTACTTCCGGTATCCGCCTTTAGATCTTCAGTTTGCCCCGTCACTCTCATCACTTGCTGTAGGGATCATTGTTTCGCTTATGCTTCAAAACTGGTACGCGAACCGCCTGAAAGAAACTCTGGCAGAACGGTTTATGGCAGAGAAAAAAGCGAAAGAAGAATTCGACCGCCGCCAACAAATTGAAGAGATCCATCATCAACAGGAGACGCGATTGATGCGTCTGGCAGAAAACATGACGGACCTGGTGGGAGAAATTGATCTTAATGGGATGTATCTTTACGCATCTCCATCGTATTTCTCAGTGATGGGATATAACTCTGAGGATCTGATCGGGAAAAACGCGTTATCGTTTGTTCACCCGGATGATCGTGATCTTGTCAGGAACTCCATTACCAAGTCGCTGGAAAAAGGTATTCCAACCATAACCCGGTACCGGTTCAGACATGCAGATGGACATTACATCTGGCTTGAGTCCTCTGGAAAATCAAGGAGATCCGAAGAAGGATCGAACGTATCCATAATTTTTTCCACCCGTGATATCACGGTCCAAAAAAAGACGGAAGAGAGTTTACAGGCGTCTGAGACAAAATTTCGCTCGATCATTTCATCAATCCCTCTGGGAATCCACATGTATTCCCTGGATGAATCGTCAAATTTGATATTCTCAGGATATAACCCTGCCGCCGATACCATTCTGCACGTAAATCATAATGAATTTCTGGGGAAAACCATTGAAGATGCTTTCCCGGGGCTGGTTGAAACTGAAATTCCAACCAATTACCGGCAGATCGCGTTAACTGGAGCCTCCTGGTCTGGAGAGCAGGTTGTTTATCGAAAAAATGAAATAAAGGGGATATTTGATGTTCACGCGTTCCAGACGGAACCAGGGAAAATGGCTGCTGTTTTCGCAGATATCACTGAGAAGCGAAAAGCGGAAGAAGCGCTTCAATTATCGGAAGAGAAGTTCTCCAATGCCTTCCATATGTCACCAGACGCGGTGAGTATTACCCGTATAAAAGATGGCTTATTCTTGGAAGCCAATGAGGGTTTTACCCGCTTTATCGGTTATACCCCTGAAGAAGTGGTGGGAAAAACTGCAATGGATATTAAGATCTGGGTTGATCCTCAAGATCGCAATCGGTTGATTGATAAATTGAAACGTGATGGTTACTACGAGAACTTGCTTGCGCCTTTTCGAACAAAATCCGGAAAAATCCTTTTTGGCCTTATGTCAGCAAGACTGTTAATGATCAATGGAGAGGAATTCCTCCTATCCATAACACGTGACATAACAGAACGTATTGAAGATGAAAGAAGAATGCAGGAAGCCCATGACCAGGTTGAAAAAGCGTATGAAGCCACCCTTCAGGGGTGGGCAAGGGCGCTGGAATTGCGGGAGCACGAAACAGCAGACCATAGCCGGCGGGTGGTTGACTTGAGTCTGAAGATTGCGCGGGAGTTGTGTTTTTCTGCGCCGGAACTGAATGACCTTGAACGCGGCGCGTTGCTGCATGATATTGGCAAAATGGGCGTTCCCGATAATATCCTGTTGAAACCCGGCCCGCTTTCGGATGACGAATGGGTGATCATGAAACAGCACCCTGAATATGCCTATCATCTGCTTAAGGATGTTGACTATTTGCACCAGTCTCTGGAAATTCCGTATTCACATCATGAACGCTGGGACGGTAGCGGTTATCCGCGCGGCTTGAAGGGGGAAGAGATCCCCCTCAGCGCCAGGATATTTTCCATTGTGGATGTTTGGGACGCGCTTCTCTCTGACAGACCATACCGACCAGCCTGGAACAGGCAGGCGGTAATGAAGTATATTGAAGAACAGAGCGGGAAGATGTTTGATCCTCAAATTGTTGCGGTCTTCATCAAACTTATGAAGGACCGCGATTAACCCGCTTTTTCCAGATCAATCACATATATCCTGTCTTCCCGGCTTAGGCCATCAATCTTAAACCGGGCAATGATCAGCTTGTGAACGTTTTACGCTTTTTTAGCGGCTCAAATTGACTGGCCGGAAAACCGCATACCGGGCAAAACTCCGGCGGCTGCGAACCGTAGTGGATATATCCGCACTCCTTACAACGCCAGATCGTCGGTTTTTCCTCAGGAGCATCTCCCCCGCTCTCACGCCGGGTTTGATTGGAACCGCACCGCGGGCAGATCTCCGGAAGGCTGCCGGCTGGATGTGCATATCCACAGATCGCGCAGGTTGCGCTGGTTTGACCGGTTTCCGGCATTAACCACCTCTCTTTATTCTCAAACAAGTCCGGGAAAACTGTATAGCCACTGTTCTGAATTGCTATAAGTCAGTATTATAAAAGAAGCAGAATCATTTGCGCGCATGAGGTTTTCCAGTATTCACATACAGGAGAAAGAATGGGCGAAAAACGAATGCCAGTACTATTTGTCGGACACGGCACTCCTATGAATGCCATTGAAGATAACCAGTACAGCCAGACATGGGAGAGATTGGGGCGTGAACTCCCGAAACCGGAAGCGATTGTATGCATTTCGGCCCATTGGGAAACAGTGGGGCCGGAAGTGACCGCCATGGAAAAGCCGAAGACCATCCACGATTTTGACGGATTTCCGCGGGCTCTGTTTGAAAAAGAGTATTCCGCCCCGGGGGACCCGTCACTGGCGATCAATATGTGTTCCACAGCCAAGCCGGTTACGCTGCGTCCTAATCTTTCCTGGGGACTGGACCATGGAGCATGGTCTGTGTTGTGCCGGACGTACCCCAAGGCAGATATCCCTGTGCTGCAGGTCAGCCTCGACCGCACCCGTGACGGCCTCTATCACTACAACCTCGGACGCAGCCTGCGCTTCCTGCGGGATACGGGGGTGCTGGTGATAGGCAGCGGCAATATCGTACACAATTTAATGTTAATGTCGTGGGGTGGATACCCGTATGAATGGGCGGTTGATATCGACAGGCAGGTCACCGACTATATCATTCAGGGCAACCACGATCCATTGATCCAGTATGAAAAGCTGGGTCCCGGAGTGAAATACGCCATTAATTCAGGCGAGCATTATCTTCCCCTTTTATATGTATTGGCCATGCAAAGGGAAGATGAGCCGGTGGAATTCTTCAACGAATCCATATTAGCCGGCTCGGTCTCAATGCGGGGAGTCATCATCGGCCGGGATTGAACCGGCTTGAAATACAATATCAATGCGCCTGTGATACCGCGCGATGCCTGGTAAGGAGAATCACATGAACAAACGCGATGCTGTATTAAGTCTGCTTGAACCGGCCGCCGCGCCGGCGTACATTCCAGCCGGATTCTTCCTGCATTTTGATCCCGATTGCCGTGAAGGCCAGGCGGCCGTTGACAAGCATCTGGAGTTTTTCCGGTATACCGGGATGGATTTTGTCAAAATCCAATATGAACGCAAGTTCCCGGTGATCCCTGAGATCAAAACACCGGATGACTGGGTAAAAATGCCGGAATACGGTCTTGATTTCTATGCCGAACCGCTTAGGGTGGTTGAAGGGTTGGTCAGGGCAGCCAAAAAGGAAGCCCTGGTTATCCTTACTCTGTATTCCCCGTTCATGTTTGCCGCCCAGACCACCAGCTATGACCTGATCACGGAACATATCAAGACCGACCCGGAGAAGGTCAAGACCGGTATGCGCGCGATCACCAACAGTGTGATGCGCTTCGTGAAGGAATGTGTGCGGCTTGGGCTTGACGGTTTCTATACCTCCACGCAGGGCGGTGAAGCGTCCCGTTTTTCCGATCCTTCGTTGTTTGATCAGTGCGTCCGCCCGTTTGACCTGGAATTAATGGAAGAAATAAACCGCACCTGCCTGTTCAGCATCCTGCATGTTTGTGACTACCAGCTTCCGTACAGCAGCATCAACCGCTATTCCAATTACCCCGGCCAGGTGGTCAACGCCAGCCTTGAATTGACCGGCAGTACGTTGACGGCAAAAGAAGCCGCGAAGCTCTTCAACCGGCCGTTCATGGGCGGCATGGACCGTCTCGGCGCGCTGGCCAAAGGCACAATAGAAGAAGTCAGGGCGGCTGCCGAAGCTGTTCTCAGGGATGCCCCTGAACGTTTCATCCTCGGCGCAGATTGTACCGTCCCCGCCGATACCAGTTGGGATAATCTCAAAACGGCCATTGATACGGCCCATAACTGGAAACGATAGGCGCGATACGCGGAGTATGTTGCCGCAAAGTCACGGGTTAGGCCTTTGAGAAATTGTGATGACAATGCGACAGGAAGTGGAGAAGTTCAAGGAATGGGCTGTTAAATACCCGGTTGAGAAGCGTTCCGGTGAATGGGAATGCGACTATACCAGTTGGGATACTCTTTATAATGCAACCCGGGAATTCCTCGCGTCGTTCTCACCATCCGATTGGGATGATACCGATGTAAGCGATCTTCTCTACGTTATAGCCCGGGACAATGAGGCGGAGATTCTTGCAGCCGAGGTTGCCAGGGACACGAATCGTCTCCTCAGGCTCTCCAAGCTTGCGCTTGCTTCGCCGGAAACCGATGCTAAATGGCTATTAGCAGACCAACTTGGATACCTGTGCAGTCAAGAACAAGAAGCCGAAGTACTGTTACTGGAATTTGTGGATGACAGGGATGAATACGTTAGCCGGCGCGCACTGCTTTCTCTTGGCAGGCTGAAGTCGCCCAAAGCAGAGGCGCTTGCTGAGCGGGCGTGGGACACAGGGCACGAGTACCAGCGCATTGCTGCCTTATGGGTTCTGAAAGAGCTTTCATCCAACAAGTTGCCCGTTTATATCAAGAAAGCATTTGAAGATGGCAGGGAATATGTTGTTCAAAATGCACGCCAGGTCCAGCAGGCTTAACTGGCGCGTTCCTTCCTACGCCGTTCCATGGCCTGGTATCGGGTCAACATGGGTAGAGTGAAGCGACTCGAAATGGAAGCCGATCCCGAAAACCCGCGGCGTGGCTGATACGCTGAGCGCAAAATATCTAATACGGGAATGAAATCATGATCAACACGACCATCAGGCTGACAAAAGTAGAAAAGGTAAGTTTGCTGCCAGACATAGAACACTTTGCCGGTGAAAGCTTTCGAGCCTTGCCTGATCTGGCATGGATAGCGGACTATGATATCATGTCGGTCGAAACCCACCTGGGGTATGTCACAAAAGGTACATCCTGGGCGGCAGAAGTGGATGGTCTCATCGTAGGCTTCTTATGCGCGGAAATAATTGAGAGTGATTTGCATATCTGGTTGCTGGCAGTCCGACAGGAAAGGCAGGGTAAGGGTATTGGCTGGCAGTTAATGAATACTGCCATAGAGTACGCGCATCACAATTGGCTCAGATCTGTGACGATGATTACCTTCCGGGAAGTGCCGTGGAATGAGCCCTTCTATCGCTCTTTGGGATTCGAGATAATCGATGCGGAAAAGATGGAACCGCGGCTTGAGGAAATCCTTCAAGAAGAAATCCAACATGGAATCCCGGGTGATATGCGGTGTGCGATGCGGCTGTTGGTTTCTGCCGCAAGTGGAAAAGATGCCTGACACAACACGCGCCTGCAATGCGGAACTACCCTTCAGGAGTCGCACGAGCTGCTGGCATGTTTCCACTCCGTCTGTGTGCCACTGCCCGATGTGCGGATACCAGTTGGGATAATCTCAAAACGGCCATTGATACGGCCCATAACTGGAAACGGTAAACAAATCAAAAAAATGTGTATGCGACAATAAAGCGGATAGGGCTAATACCTATCCGCTTTATTGTCTGTTTTCACTATTATCAGCCACCGTTACAGCCGCTTCAAGGTAAAGATCCGGTTTAACAATCTCCACAACCCGACAGAAAACAATACGGTCATACTCAGGAAAAATAATCCGAGCAACAACCAGCCAATATGGTCAGCACGTCCAAGGCAATTGAACACATTGATAACCATCAATGGCATTACGGCTGCCAGCAGGCCGACAATTCTTTTGTATTTATGTACCTTAGATTCATAATCGGTAAAGATTTCCGGGACCATCCCCCCGGTTGCTTCTTTTCGAAAATACTGCCAGGCGTTCATGGAACCCATATACGTCCAGCCGGCATCACGGAAAAGGTTGAGGTATTCGTCATCCACACGTCTTGGCGCGTAATCCAACCTGTAGACGTAGTCTTTCTTATCGCCTACCTCAAATGTATATAGTCCAATGAAAATTACAGATTTAAAATGGTACCCCTGGTTTGACATTTCCCTGAGCCAGATCTCTTCCTGTTCATCTTCCCAGGCCCAGAACCAGCGAAACTTGTGTATCGTGTTCATTTTCTTCTCATATCTCCAAATTTGGTAATGCATTAATCCCATTTTCTGCCATGATACCCAGTCGACGGATCTGTTCGGCCAGAACCTGCTGCCCCAATCCTGTAAGCTGATAGTACTTCCGCCGGTCTTCCTCCCCCACACTACGGATCAATCCGGCTTTTTCCAGGTTACTGAATGCCCCGTAGAGCGTTCCCGGTCCTATGGTGACCGTGCCGCGGCTGATGGATTCCACATGCTGCATGATGGCGTACCCGTGCCGGGATTCGACCAACGAAAGCAGAATGTAATAGGTGGATTCAGACAGCGGGAGGAACTTTTGAATTTCTTTGTTTTCCATATCTCGCGCCTCGCTATATCGTTAGACGCTATATTATCACGCGATATATCGGGCGTCAAGGTATTCGGGATTAAGTTGTAGGGGCGGACGGCGTCCGCCCCGGGTCGGTCAAACCAATATCCCGTCCAGGTTATCTGTACGCAATTTTGCCGGGGTTGACGCGGCCAGCACTGGATGTCTTAATCCAAGTGTCAACCCTACGAATAAAAAAAGGACGGATTCGATTGAATCCGTCCATCTAAAAACCAACTTGATTTACAACTATTTGGAAAGCATCTCTTCCATGATCTTACGGGCGATCTGCGGATCCGCCTTGCCGCGCATTTCCTTCATCACCTGCCCCACAAACCAGCCGATAAGCGTCACCTTGCCGGCTTTATACGAAGCCGTCTCATTCGGGCTGGCCGCCATGATCTTCGCGCAGACTTCACGGATGGCGCTGTCATCGCTCACCTGGGCCAGACCCTCTTCATCAACGATCTTCGCGGGTGATTTACCGGTTGACTCGACTTTGGCCAGCAGGCTCTTGCCGGTGGATGTGTTGATGGAGCCGGCGTCAATCAATTTGATGATCTCAGCCAGATATACCGGTGTGAGCTTCAAGACGCTGGCCTGAATACCCGCGTCATTGACCATGCGCAGCACGTCGTTCATGATCCAGTTCGACACTCGTTTCGGGTCACCGCCGTAGGCTTTGACCGTGGATTCAAAGTAATCAGACAGGGTGCGTTCCCCCGTTAATATCTCGGCATCATATTCCGGCAGGCCGTAGGCTTCAATGAAGCGCGCACGGCGTTCCAGCGGCAGTTCAGGATATCCGGCCAGGATGGCGTCGCGCCATTCATCCGTCATCCGCACAGCCAGCAGGTCCGGTTCCTTGAAATAGCGGTAATCCGCTTCGGTTTCTTTGGAGCGCATCTTGCGCAGCACGCCAGCGTCCTCGTCCCATTCCAGGGTCCAGGTTTCGATCTTATGGCCGGCTTCCACTTCGTGGATCTGGCGCTCGATCTCTTTGGTGATGGCTTCCCTGACGGCGTCGATCGAGTTGACATTCTTGATCTCGGTCTTGGGGTTCAGGTGGGTTTCACCCTTCACACGGATGGACACGTTGGCGTCACAGCGCAAGTGGGCTTTTTCCATATCCGCTTCCGAGATACCCAGCCAGCGCAGCAACTGGCGCAGGCGGATCAGGTATTGCGCGGCTTCGTCCGCGGATCGCAAATCCGGCCCGGTGACCATCTCGATGAGCGGCACGCCGCAGCGGTTGAAGTCGATCAGGCGGCGGCCGGGTTCGTTGCGTGTCTTTCCGGCATCCTCTTCGAGGTGCATGTTGTCAATCGTCACGTGGCGCACATAGCTCTGCCCGCCTGCCGGATTCATGGGCATATCCAGGTATCCGCCTTTGGCAATAGGTTTGTCATATTGCGAGATCTGGTATCCCTTGGGCAGGTCAGGGTAGAAGTAGTTCTTTCGGTCGAAAAATGACATCTGCAGTAGGTTGGAATGCATGGCTTTTGCCAGCAGAACTCCCTTTTCAACCACAGCTTTGTTCAGGGTGGGAAGTGAGCCGGGTAAGCCGGTGCAAACCGGGCAGATATTGGTATTGGGCGGGTCAAACCACGAATCCGCCTTACAGGAACAGAAGATCTTAGTGGCGGTGTTCAGTTGAATGTGGGTTTCAAGCCCGATAATGGCTTCATATTCGGTCATAGTCACCTTCCATTCCGCGGCTATCGCGCCAGAACGGCGGGTTTTTCAGCGCGCCAGGCGTCATCGGCGGTGGCCTGTTCATAGGCCCGGCCAATGCGGAACAGGGTGGACTCGGTATAGTCCGCGCCCAGTAGTTGAATACCGATAGGCAGCCGCTTTGAATCCAACCCGGCCGGCAGCGAGAGGCCGGGGATACCCGCGTGGTTGGCCGGCACGGTCAACTGGTCGGCATACTGCATCAAAACGGAGTCACCGTAGACGGCGGCAATATCGAACGCCGTTGTGGGAGTGGTGGGCGTGAGCAGTGCGTCCAACCGGTATTTGCCATCCTTCTCAAACACGGCGTCAAAATCGCGGCGGATGAGTGTGCGCACTTTAAGCGCCCGGTTGTAATATTGTTCGCTGTACTGCGCGGCGGAAACATACATACCCATAAGGATGCGCAGCTTGGGCTGCGGGCCGAAGCCCTGGGCGCGGGTCTTTTTATACAGGTCGCGCAGTTCGTGGGTGGCATCAGGGGTACGGAAGCCGTACTTTACACCGTCATAACGGTGCAGGTTTGACGCGGCTTCCACCCGGCTGATGACGAAGTACGCCGGGATTCCGTAACGAGTATTGGGCATGGGAACATCGTCTATGATCTCGGCTCCCATTTCCTTCAACAGTGACGCGGCACGCCGCACAGCCGATTCGATCTCGGGTGAGATGGGCTGCATTAGCAGTTCTCCGGTAGCCGGATCGGGATAGGTGATGCGGAAGTAATCGGGTGACAGGCCAATGCGCATCCCCTTGACACCCTTTTCCAGTTCAGCCAGGTAATCAGGCACCGGCAGGGTGGCGGCGGTATCGTCGGATGGATCAGCGCCAGCCATAACTTTGAGCATCAGGGCGGCATCTTCCACCGAGCGGGCAACGGGGCCGGGGCAATCGAGCGAACTGGCGAACGCGATCAACCCGAAACGGGAGACACGTCCGTACGTCGGTTTGACGCCCACCACGCCGCAGAACGCGGCCGGCTGGCGGATGGAACCGGCGGTATCCGTGCCCAGTGACAGCACAGCCTCGCCGGCAGCCACCGACGCGGCGCTGCCGCCCGATGACCCGCCTGGAACCGTCTTCGTATCCCACGGATTGCGCGGGCTGGGTTGGAAAGCCGAACTTTCGTTGGACGATCCATAGGTGAATTCATCCAGATTTACTTTGCCGAGGGTCAACGCGCCGGCGGCTTCAAGCCGTGAAACCGGAGTGGCGGTGTAAGGTGACACGAAATTGGCCAGGATCTTTGACGCGGCGGTGGAGGGTGTATCTTTCAACACAAAGATATCTTTCACCGTCAGCGGGATACCGGCCAGCGCGCCGACCGCATCACCGGTTTTTATTTTTTTATCCACCACTCTGGCCTGTTCCCGCGCGCGGTCAGCCGTGAGGGTAATAAAGGAGTGGACTTTCTTTTTGTCTTCTTCGGTGATCGCGCCGGGTGTTAACGTACCCGGCCGGCCATCCACTTCGTCAACGCGCCGCAGGGCGGAATCGAGGATCTCTTCCGCCGATACTTCTTTGCGGCGCAGCATCTTTCCAAGTTCAACAGCAGATTGGTCGCAAAGGTTCATGGTCATTTGAGGGTGATATGCGGAATTTCCGGCACGACGATGTAACCGCCATCGGTGGCAGGCGCCTGGCCAATGATCGTTCCGGGTTCGGGGTACGGGCGGATGACATCTTCACGCGGCGCCGGGCTATTTTCCGGTGTGTACGGCACGCCATGCGCTGAGATCTCGATCCCGCTTTCCAACGGAATGGCTTCCAATTCCTGGATAGCCTTAAGCTGATGATTCAATTGCAGCCGCAGATATTCTGACTGGGTGGGTTCCAGTTCCAGTGCGGCCAGGTCAACCAGATGAGCGAACACTTCAGGTGTGATGGGATCTTTCATGGCGACCTCCTCTCGAATATTGTATCGTATTTTGTTATTCAGATTTTCAGAAAGCAAACCCGGCCTTGTGGCCGGGTCTGTTATCCCATTGGTTCAAACCTGCTTTACGGCGGGCAGATTGGGGTGAAATTCTGATCAGGCAGATCCATGCCTACCCCGCCAGGATACGACTGTGACGCCGGGTCAAAGGTACAGGTGAGGTGGGTCGGGGTGATTGTCCCGGTCCAGCCATTCGTAACGGTGACGATGTAATTCCCTGCGCCATCCGGCTGTTGCGCCACCACGGCACCGGAGGTAACGATCAACACTGTACCAACGCCGGCATTTCCGGTGATATTGAAGGTTCCAACGGCCGACGGAGTGAAGTTTACGTCTGAGATATTGGCCACCACCAGGGCATAGCTGAGTGACGGCGGTGCGAAAGCATAACCAACCCGGATGGGGATAACGGTGCCGGACCAGTTGTATGGTATGGCGATCGAGTAATTGCCCGATCCATCCGGCTGGGTGATCTGCGCGCCGGGGTCGCCAGTAGTGGTGATGATCGTTCCAGCTCCGGCATTACCGGTGATGGTACAGGCGACAGGGATCTGGGTAAGGATAGCCGTGGGTGTGGGCTCAAGCGTGGCGGTTGGCGTCTGTGTGGGTTGCAGCAATGTGCAGGTGATCTCAGCCGTAAAGGTTAGTGTCGGTGTTTCGGTTGGAGGGACCTCCACGGTATCCGTCATCGTGGGCGGCACCGGAACCGGAGTATCGGTATTGGTGGGAACCGGTGTATCGGTGTTTGTCGGGATGACAGGTACGAGCGTGTCTGTGTTGGTTGGCACGGGCGTATCGGTATTGGTTGGCACGGGGGTATCCGTATTGGTTGGTACGGGCGTATCCGTATTCGTCGGCAAAACCACAACAGTATTGGTATTGGTAAAGGTGGCTGTCGGCGGGATGACCACCGCGGTATTGGTATTGGTAGCTGTCGGAGGGATAACCACCACGGTATTGGTGTTGGTCGCGGTAAGTACCGGCGTATTGGTGTTCGTAATGGCCGGCACGGCGGTAAAGGTTGCTGTTGATGTGAATGTGGAGGTGGGAAGCGGAGGCGCCGTCATGGTTGAGGTGGCCGGAGCGCCGGGTGTGTTAGTCAACGCGGCGCCGGTTCGGTTGACAATGAAACCGTCCAGATCGATGGTTCCATCCTGCACCACCAGGGTGATCGAATGGGTGCCATTGGGCAGAACCGGGGAATCCCACAATTGCTGCCAGCGCAGATCCGGCGTGTTCAGGTTAACCGAAGCAACGTACACGCCGTCAATATAAACAGCCGCGTGCCCGCGCGTGTAATATGTGGGGAAAATATAGGTGACTTTCGACCCGGTGAATGTGAATGACACACTCGACCCCACAGTCGAACTGTAATGCGCCGTGTTATTGAACGGGCCGTTTCCGGTATATGAATCCCAGGTTCCATAGTATTTGATGGAACCGGTCATTGTGTTGTCACAGTACACATTGATGCCGCTGGTCACACAGGGCACGCCGGTGGCAGTACCCACAAAAGGAGTAACAGTACGGGTGGGGGTATAGAACTGGCGGGCAAAATACGCCGTCAGGGTGTAGTTGGGGGTTTTATACGGGAAGGGGCTGGCCGTCCAGGTGGGGAGGACATAAACCGGGCCCGGCAGTGTGGCCGTTGGAGGCAAGAGTGTCGCGGTAGGAGGCAACAGCGTTCCCGGGGTCCCCGTCCAGATACCGGGGAGTGTCTGCTGTGTTAATGCCGCCGCGGTGGATTGGGCGGGGGGGATTTTGGTGGCCGGTGGGAACGGATTCATCGAAGAATACGGATTGATGAAAATGTTCAGGAAAACCACGGCCAGGCCCAGTACACCCACCACAACGAGTGACGCAAGGATGTCCCAGAATGATAGTTTCTTCATAGTCCTCTTCCCTCGGTTTCCAACAAAAGCGTTACTTCATTTTAACGGCGTTTCGGGTTTAGTCAACTGACGGGAAGGTTAAATATAGGGATAAAAAAAGCCCCCTCATAATATGAGGAGGCTTCAAAACCAGGTTATTTATGGGCCAACTGTTATTGTGCCGTTGACCTGTGGAGCGGCATTATAGTTGGCATCGCCAGCCTGGTTGGCCGTAACCGAACATGTGCCTTCTATATTGTAGATAACGTTTGTACCAGAAACAGTGCAAACAGCCGGAGTTGTGGAAGCAAATACTACCGCCAATCCGGATGATGCAGTGGTGGGTGACAACGCTGCTGACCCCGCGAGAACGCTGCCGCTCGTAGGGCTGATGGCGCCGATTGTCTGATCCGCCTTCACCATGGTTATGGTCTGTGAAGCGCTGGTGGCAACCATGTAATTGGCGTCGGCCGCTTTGGTAGCCGTAACCGCGCATGAGCCGGTATTATCGGTTATTGTCAAGTCATCACCAGAGAGGCTGCACCCGGTGGAACCACCGATATCAAATGTTACAGCACCTGTTCCACTGCCACCTGAAGTCGTCAAAGTAGTGGTAGAGCCAAAGGCGAGGGACCCGGGATCATCAACAACCAGTGTTGTCTGCGTTGCCACAGTCATCGAAACCGCGGTTGACGCCGATGAAGCGGCGTTGTAATTATTGTCTGCCGCTTTGGTGGCAACAACGTCACAGGTGCCCGTATTATCGGTGACGGTCAATTCATTCACTGAAGCAATGGTACAACCGGTTGATCCTGTCGCGTCATACGAAAAAGCACCGGTTCCGGATCCGCCGGAGGCAGTCAATGTCACGGTGTCCTGGTATGCCACCGGGCCCGGATCGGTAAACGTGATCGCCGCCTGATTGGCTTTTGCCAGGGTTACCGCCAATGAAGCACTGGATCTCGCGTTATATGTAGCATCGGCAGCTTTTGTAGCCACAATATTGCAGGTACCCGAAGCGTTGGTCACGGTAAGAACACCGCCAGTTGTTACCGTACAGCCGGTGGATGATCCGTCATCGTATGTTACGGCTCCTGTCCCGCTGCCACCGGTAGTCGTCAACGTAGCCGAACCTCCACCATACGTCATAATTCCTGGATCGGTAATCGTCAGTGCAGCCTGGTCAGCTTTTAACGTAGTGAAAGTTATATCTGATCCATTAATGGGACCGCCTCCCGCGTTTATCGCTGAAACCCGAAAATGGTATGTAGTGGCGGGGGTCAGACCACTCAAAACATAGGAAACCGAAGTGGATGATGATGAAACCGGGCTTTCCGCGGCCGTTACAGTTGTTCCATACGATGTTGTCGTACCATAATTAAAAGTTACCGTGGTGGAATACCCGTTGGCGCTTACTGTTCCACGCAAAGTGGCACCGGTTGAAGTCACACCTGTCGCGGCATTGGTTACCGCCGAGGGGGCGCCGAAACCGGTGTAACCGAAACGGGCGGGACCAGCCCAGGCGGATTGGTTTCCTGCTTCATCATAAGCCCGCACATAGAAGTAATAAATTCCGGGTGTAGTTAATGTCGGAGAGACAAAGGTTGTTGCGGTACCCTTATACATTGTATTATTGCCGCCGCTATCCAACCCCCAGGTGACATGGTATCCCGCGAGACCGCTGCCGCCCGTATCGCTAGATGCCGCCCAGGAAAAAACAGGATTTGGATCGGAAGCCAGGGAGGTGCTATAAGGATTACCCGGTGTTGTTGGCGGGATCTTATCGCCTGACGCGCCTTCCTGAGTCTTTGTGGCGGTCATTGTCGCGGTTTTTAAATAATAAACGGTCAGCGTTTTATTGGGTGTTTTGCTAAAGGTTTTTGTGAAAGTAGGTGTGTTCGGAGGCGTAGGTGTGACCGTTTTCGTCGGAAGCACAAAAACCGTCCCCGTTATGGTTCCGGTAACGGTAGGACCGCCGGCTGTAACGGATGGCGTACCCATCATATCGAATGTTTCCTGAATGCCCGGGGTTGTTGTCCAAAGATCCGGCAACACCCGCAAAGAGGGCGTCAGGGTGGGGACATCCAGCGTGGCAATCGGCGTGGGTGGCGGAAAAGGATTAATAAATGAATACGGGTTTATGAAAATGTTGATGAAAATGGTTGCCAGTGCCAGACCTGCCAGCATGACCATAGAAGCCAAAATGTCCCAGAACGATAGTTTCATCGCTTTCCATCCTTTTAATAGCTGATCGAACTGTATTTTTCAGTATAGTCCGGATTAAACCAGAGTCAAGCTGACTACCGGATAGACGTTCTATTATCCCACAGCCGGGCGGCAAGCCCGAATGTGACTTAATGGAATGCCGGTATTTTTTGTGCAAGAATCGAGCCGGAACAATGAAGAAATCCGGGGATTCTTCTTTGACGAAGCGTTAATTGGAACGGGTATACGCTACCGGACCGATCCACTTCGAAAAATTTCCCACCGCGTCATACGCCCGAATACAGAAATACTGTGTGGTTCCAGGTTCAACCGGCGTAACCGGGGTCCAATGGGTATCGGCTGTAAAAGCCACGGCTTTCCCGCATTTTTTCTCAAGCCCCTGATAAATGGAGTAGCCCGCGTAACCCCCGCTCATACCTGAATTGGCATCGGTTGATTCAACCCATTCAAAATACGGGTAGGCAGTATCACCCTCGCTGATAGTCGCGAAACCTTCAGGTTCAGCGGGCGGTGTGTTATCGAATTTAAAAAGGAAGTAAGCTGGTTTTCCCAGTATCTTCCCGCTCTTTCCCACTGCCACCAGACGCAGGTAATAGATACCGCTCTTTACAGCCTTCCAGCTGTAATTCATTTTCGTCGTGCGGATCGTCAATTTGCCATTCTGCTTGGTTCCGAAATACAACTGAAAATGGTCAATATCCTGAACCGAACCGGAATACGTCCATGAAAATATCGGGATACCCTGAATATTCTGCCAGGTATTATCAAACACACCAACCGGCGCGATGACGGTCAATTTTTGGTCTTCTTCTTCTGCAGGTGAAACCGCGTCAAGAGGGCTTTTGGTAGGCAAAATCACGCCGTAATTCCTCTGCACAGGTGACTGGCCGCTAGCGGACGAACCGGACCGTGGTGTGGTGATGAGCACCGGTGTATTGGTAGGGATACCCGGGGAGACTTCCTCTACTATGTCCAAACCCTCTATCGATTCATTCTTATCATCCGCTTCGATACCGGCATCCTCATCTTCCGGAAGGGGCGTCCAGATCTCCGGCAAAACCACTTGGGTTGAAGTACTCTCCGCCTCAAATGTGATGGCCGCTTGAGTACGCGGCGGGAACGGATTGAAGTGACTGGCCGGGTCACGGTAAATAATGAAAAATGCCGCCGACATGACCAGCCATGCCGCGAAGAGAATGGTCGATAGGATATCCCAGAGTGATACTTTCACAGTTGACTCAAATATTGCAATAAGTGTACCCGTCTACTTTTAATCAATACTTGCAATTGTTTGAACCGTTATATAATCAGCACGTGGTGACTGATACTCCTGAATCCTACGCAGAGGGGGATACCCGACCGGAATCCGCTGAGACCAGACAGAATCTCCGGGTTGAAGCGACGGTTGAATTACCGCCAGGCGCGGAAGTACAACTGACAATAACATATAAACCGGGGGAAAAAGAACCTGCCAGATCACAGGTGGTCAACCTCACCGGCGGGCTTGAAACATCAGTAAAGCACCTTCGGTTTGATCTGAAAAAACTATCCAATCCCGGCCGGTTCTCCAGTCTGATGGAACGGCTTAAATCCAGCAAAGTCGGCTCGCGATTAACGGCTCAATCTACCGCGGTCATCCTTATCTGCGCGCTGATTGTGTATTACCTGGTCCGGCTCATCCGGCTGACAGACTTCCCGATTTTCTTTTTCACCGATGAAGCCGTACACAGTATGCATGCGTATGATCTGGTGAGGTTAAGGTTTACCGCCACGGGGGGAGAATTTCTGCCCACCTTCTTTAAAAATGGAAGCATGTACAACCTCGGGACGTCGGTATACCTGCAATTACTTCCCGCCCTGATGGGAATTCGATCCGCGTTTATCACCCGATTTATTTCCACTACAATAACCCTTCTTGCGGCCCTGGGGCTGGGGCTTTCATACGGTGTGATCAAAAATAACCGGCGCGGCTGGCTCGCCATCCTGGTGTTATCCATGATACCGGCATGGTTCTACCACTCACGCACCGCCTTTGAAACAGTGGAAGCTGTTTCTTTTTATACGGTTTTCCTCTACGGTTACCTTCGTTACCGCAATGGCAGCACCCGGTGGATCTACGCCTCTGTGATCGCCGCCGCGCTGGCGTTTTACTGTTACAGCCCGGCCCGGGTGGTGATGGCCGCCATTACCGTGGCATTGCTGGTGTCAGATTTCAAATACCATTGGGACAACCGCAAGGCGCTCTGGCTTCCAATCTTGATTGGAATTGTTCTGTGTGTTCCCTACTTCCGGTTCCTCATTTTACATCCCGGCGAGAATGAACATCATCTGGCAATGCTGGATAGCTACTGGATCAAACCGGTACCCATCTACGAGAAGTTATTAACCTTTCTGGGCACCTACTTACAGGGTGTAAATCCAGCGTACTGGTTTTTGCTTTACCCGGCGGACCTGTCGCGCCATATCATGAAGGGGATGGGGCATCTGGGCTGGTTCTTCTTCCCGTTCTTTGCCGGTGGTTTATACCTGGGTATCCGCAGATGGAAGGATTCAAATTACCGCCTGATGCTTCTCGCGTTGCTGACGGCTCCTGCCGGCGCGGCTGTGGCGGATATTGGCATTACCCGCGCGTTATTCATGGTCATTCCGGCGGCTTTTTTCATTACACTGGGAATTGATTTCTCAATGGACTGGATCAACAAACGCCTCCCTGCCGTAAGATATGTTGATGCCATTTTCTTCCTTCTGATGATCGGCGGAAATTTCGCGGTTCTGGATATATCGCTAACCTCCGGGCCTACCTGGTTTTCTGATTACGGCATGGGAGGGTTGCAATACGGCAGTCAGCAGGTTTTTGGAAAGATCAAAGAAATAAAAACCCTGAATCCCGGCGCACATATTAATCTGTCACCGGATTGGGCCAATGGCACGGATGTGCTTGCGCGCTTCTTCCTGGGCGATCCGGTCCCCATTGAAATGTCCGGAATGGACGCGTTCACCCAATTCATGAAACCAATCCCCGAGGATACCATTTTTGCCCTGTCTCCTGAAGATATGGGGAATGTGGTAACCAGCGGGAAATTCGAACCGATGAAGGTTTTGGACGTCATCTACTACCCCGATAAAACCCCCGGATTTATCTTCGCGAAATTAAAATACAGCGAAACAGCCAGAGCGGCCTTCGAGAATGAACGTGCCTCACGAAAGTTCATGGTCCCCGATTCGGTTAAAATCAATGGAATAACCACTGAAGCGGCTTCATCCCGGTTGGATATGGGCCGCTTACAACTGGCTTTTGACAACGATTTGGCATCCGTAATCCGCTCGGAAGAAGCCAACCCGCTTGTGGTGGAAGTCAAACTGGAGCAGCCCATTTCGCTCAAGAGAGTATCAGCCACTGTCGGAGGAGGCGCGACGGAATTCAGTGTCTACGCGCAATCAGAGGATGGCACTTCTGTTTATTCTTCCAGTATCGGTGTCTCGGAAAGCCCCCAGATTCGTACGGTTCAAATTCCAGTTAAATTAGACCAGAAGGTCTCCCGTCTGCGTTTTGAAGTCCGCACTATTCGTGATGGTGAACCATCCCACGTGCACCTGTGGGATATCAAATTGGAGTGATTGTCATTTCCAGATCAGCATTACTCCCTCTCCCCCGGAGATTGTATATCCTGTCTGCCTGTTTATTTATGGCCTCCGTTACCGGATGGCTTCGTTTATCTTTAACCATGGCCAACTGGGGTGACTATGCCGCCCAGGGAGTCTACCCCGGGGTATGGTACCTGGCATTAAACGGCGCGCTCTCCGGTTTGGTGTATACTCTCTCCGGAATTACTGCCCTCCTTCCTGCAGAAAAATGGAAGGAAATTACACTCGGATTTATCGCTGGCGGTCTGATTCTTCATTGGATTGACCGTATCTGTTTTGCCCGTTCACTTGAAGCCCAATCATCGCTGCCGTTTTCACTTGTATTCGCCACATTGTTGACGATGGCCGCAATTTGCCTGCTTTATCTGGACACGATCAGAAGCTTTAAATCAAATGGAAAATAGGATGACAGAAAACGAAATCGAAGTCAAATTCCTTGTCAAAGACCTTCCCCGGTTGGAACTGCGTATTCAGGCGCTGGGCGGAAAGCTTGTGCAACCGCGGGTAAAAGAAACCAACCTGCGTTTTGACTTTCCATCAGGCGACCTTTCCCGCGACCATCGGGTTCTACGGTTGCGGCAAGACCAGGTAGCCCGCTTGACATACAAAGATCCCGCCCAGGTCAACCATCCGGTGAGCGTGAGGCGGGAAATTGAAGTGGAAGTCAGCAGTTTTGACGATACCCGCGTCCTGCTGGAAGCCCTGGGTTACCAGGTATTCATGCTTTACGAGAAATACCGCACAACCTATTCCTTCGCGGATACCCTGGTCACACTCGACGAATTACCGTACGGCCATTTCTCCGAAATTGAAGGGCCTAATGCTGAACGCCTTCAGGAAGTGGCAGAAACCTTATGGCTCGATTGGGCATTGCGGTCCAACGAAAGCTACTCATCCCTGTTTAACCGGGTTAAAACCAATTGCGGTTGGACGATGGACAACCTATCGTTCGACGATTTCGCCGGAAAAACAGTCACCCCGGCCGATCTTGGTTTAAAATTTGCCGACCGCACCACGTGATACGGTTTAGCGTTTGCCCACCGTAGCCGCGTATACAACCAGCTCATCAACGCCGTCCAACCCCAGGGCGGCGTTTGTCATGTCATCATCATAAGCGGCAATGCCGCAAACCCCGCAGCCGATGGATTCAGCCGCCAGGTACAGATTCTGGCAGACATGGCCGGCATCCAAAAGAACATACCGCGCGGCGCGTTCTGAATACCGCCAGGACATACGCTCCAACACCGCCACCCAGAAGAAAGTTACCGCGCTGGTTCTCACATGGCTTTGTGATTTACAGGCGGTGGTGACCGTCTCATTGATGTTGACTTCCATGTTTACCGCGTACACACAGTGCTTGAGCGCGGAATACCGGTATACACCGGGGTTGAGCGATTCCACCCGGTTGATCAGCAGGTAGGTCTCGAACGCGTGCCGCGATCCAGCGGAGGGGACTGTCCGCAACGTGGCAGGCCGGTCGGTGACAGATTTTACGCCCTGAGTGATCCACAACAGATAGGATAGCTCATTGAGAGTGATTTCCTGCTGGGTATATTTGCGCAGTGTGGTCCGGGTTTCCATGGCGGTACGCACGTCCATGGGAGGGATGGTAATGGAAGATGGTACCGGCAAAGGTATGACAGTTACGTCACCCGGTACAGGTTGTTCCAGCGCAGGTTGCGGTACACCGGAGTGCTGCGCGGGGGGTGTTAGATGAGCATATTTCGTTTTTTCGAAAAGATCTATACCAGGTGCCATAATTTTATCCTCCCGATTAACAATAATTATAGAAAAATTACGGCATTCGATGCAAGATTCTACGGGAAATTGCTCCCCACAATATTCCAACTTCCTTTGTTTTTAATAAAACCAGTAAACCGCCGTAAACTCCAATCCCCAGGATCAGGCCACATAGTGTGACAACCCACGCCGGAAGAGTTGCACTCCATGCCAACCAGATAATCAGAACCGCGGCCATAGCGGCGCAGGCTGTTACACCTTTCCATAACGCGTTAATAATTTCGTTTCCCTGAAGTCCACTTAACCGGCGCCGCATGATCGTCAACAAAGCTGCCATTTCCAGCGCGGTCGCCAGCGAATTAGCCAGCGCGAGCCCGCCATGCGGCATCCAACCGCTGGATATAAAAACTGAAGCAAAAAGCAGACTGAAACCAATATTCAATGACATGGCAATAACGCCGACGATCACCGGGGTTTTCGTATCATGCAGCGCGTAAAATGCCCGGCTGACGATCTCTACCACGCAATGCCCCACCAATCCGGCCGCGTACCAGAGCAGCGCCCAGGCAACCATTTCTGTGGAACGGTCGCCAAATCGCCCGCCCTGATACAACAGGCGTATGATGGGTTCGCGCAGCAACACGAGCCCGACGGATGACGGCAATGAAAGCAACAGAACCGCCCGCATGGTGGATGCCAGCGATGCGCGCATTTCATCCAGTTTTCCCAGGGCAACCTGGGCAGAAAAAGTGGGCAGCGAGGCGATGGCGATCGTCTGGGCAATTAATGCCTGCGGCATCATCATCAGGGTGAAAGCCGTGGTAATGGACGTCAGACTGCCTTCCGGCTGGCGTGACGCCAGGTTGGTATTCACCCAGAAATTCAACTGCACAATGCCCGCCCCAAACAACCGGGGAAGCATTAACCGCCCCACTTCATGAACCGATGGATCTTCCAATCCAAGCGCAGGCCGGTAAACGAATTTCAGACGGAAAAGCGAAGGTAACTGTACCAGAAGATGCAGCGCGGCACCCAGAACCGTCCCCCAGGCGAGGCCAAAAATTCCCATTCCCGGAGAAAGCACCAGAACGCCGAAAATGATCCCCAATGAATACATGGATGGCGCAAGTGCCGGGTAAAGAAAGACCTGATTGGCATTGAGTACACCCATCACCAATCCGCTGATGCCGAAGATCACCACGGAAGGGAGAATGACACGAAGTAAGTCCACTGCCAGGTTGAATGTTTGCGGGTCATCCACAAAACCCGGGGCCAGCAGATATTGCACGATCTGCGGCGCGAAAACGGCCGATAAAGCGCTGACAGCCGTTAAAAGGAGAAGTACCAGGTTTGCGATACTGGAAGCCAGTTTCCATGCGCCGGCTTGATCTTTTTTTGCCAGGAAACCGGTGAATGTGGGGACAAACGCCGAAGCCAGCGCCCCGCCGGCAACAAGGTTGAACAACGTTTCTGCCAACCTGTTGGCGGTATTGAACGCCTCCATCTCGGCACCGGTGCCGTAACTCCGCATGATCAATATTCCGCGGATCAGGCCGATCAGGTTGGATAGAACAAAAGCCGCCATCACGGTCCCGGCGGCCCGGGCGATCTGGCGGTTGGCGGTTCGTGCTGTATCAGGTTCAACAGACATGCAAGCGATTATACGATATAAAATATAATTAATTCCTGAACAACAGGCTTGCCTTGCGGTTAAACCGTGGGCGTTCCACGGGAGGATTTAAAATGCCACGAAAAAAGACATCACCTGGTAAAGAGATTGAAATTGAACAGCCACTGACTGAAGCGGCCCCGGTGGAAGAACAACGCCCTGAAAAGCTGGGAAATCCTGAGGTTCCGCAAGCTGTACCTGCGAAGAATTCCCCACAAGAAATTACGGAACAACCGGGAGACCAGACAGTCGGTGGAAACCCCGGCAACAAGAGCTGGTTGTGGATCACGATCAGCCTTGTTTTCGGCCTGGCGGCCGGCTATTTGCTTTGCCACAACCTGTTTGTCATTCCTTTAAATACCCAATTAGCTAACGCCATTCAAATGCATTCCAGCGGAGCGGCTTCGTCAAATCAGATCAAATCCGATTTTTCCAATATGCAACTACGCCAACAGGAAATGGAGATCCGCTACCTGAAATCAGCCGCTCAACTGGAAAACGCGAACCTGTACATTTTCCTCCTGCAAATGAAAGAAAAAGCCACCCTGGCACAGCTCTATGTGGAACAGAAAAAAGGGTTGGAAGCCCGCGAAACACTGGCCGAGATCAAAACCCTGTATAACAACATTTACCCGTTTATTGAAAAAAAGGACAAAGCGTCGGCGGATGAGTTGGATGTGTTGATCTCAACGGCGGTCCAGAATCTGACAGCCGACCCTGAGACAGCCTATTTGGATCTGAATTCGATTTCCGACCATCTTTCCGTCGTGGAGGCGGCCCTTTTTAAAATGGAATAATTCTTGCATGTGCTATACTTTTGACGAACAATATTACCGGCCCGCAAAGTGAAGAATTGCTAAACTCCATGGATAAAAAACAGGCACCGGAAAAAACTCCTGTAAATTTGTTGTTGGAAATCAGCCGTGAAGTCACAGCGGCTCTAGATCTGCATACCGTCCTTGAAAGAGTCCTTGTGCTTTCAACCGGAAGTATTGGCGTTGAAAGGGCCAGCCTGATCGTGATGGACGACCGGCACAAACCGATTGACGCCGCTATTATGGTCGATGGAAAGATCATCGCTCACCGCTCCGACCAATTGCAGGCTACCATCGAAAGCGGCCTGGCAGGCTGGGTGCTGCGCGAAGGCAAACCCGCGCTGATCCAGGATACCAGTAAAGATCCACGCTGGCTGCGCCGGCAGGATGACGCGCCCGATAAATCCGGCGCGAAGTCTGTCATCTGCCTGCCATTGATGCAACGCGAGTCACTGGTGGGTATTCTCACCATTGTCAACCCGGAACCCAATTCGATCACCCAGGAAGATTTTGACCTTCTAAAGGGTGTGGCGGACTTGTGTGGTTCAGCCATTGGTAACTCTCGCCTGTTTGAATCACTCCAATCAGCCAACCGCCGGTACCGCGAGCTGTTTGACGATAGTATCGACCCCATTTTCATCACCGATATGGAAGGCGAGATTCTGGAAGCCAACCGTCAGGCCAGCGGCGTAACCGGCTACCAGCCGGTTGAATTGATCGGCCGGTCTCTTTTTGACATGCAAACCCGCGACCGGAGCGTTATCCAGGAAGAACAATCCCACCTCTCCACGGGCATGACCGCCGCGTTCGAATCCAAGATGGTTTTGCGCAACGGCAGTCTGATGCCGGTGATGGTGCACATCCGCCGTGAGAATATAGACGAAGTTGACATGATGCAGTGGATGTTCCGCGACCTGAGCGAGCGCAAAGAACTTGACCGCCTGCGGGATGACCTTTCTGCCATGATCTACCACGACCTGCGGTCACCTCTGGCCAATGTGATTTCCAGCCTGGATATAATGCTGGCCACGCATCAGGACCAGAATTCACCGGACGCATCATTGATCCAGATCGCGTACCGTTCGGCAGAACGCATGCAGCGTTTGATCAGCGCGCTTCTCGATATCAGCCGGTTGGAAGCGGGACAATCCATCCTCAAACCGCAGATCTCTGAAGCCCGGAATTTGCTGCAGGAAGCGCTGGATGTTGTCAGGCCGAATATAGACTCAAAAATGCAATCCACGTCACTTGTCTTGCCCAACGAATCCATATTCCTGTATATTGACGTGGATATGATCCGCCGGGTGATCATTAATTTGACAGAGAATGCCAACAAATACACCCCGAATGGCGCAGCCATCCAGTTGGGTTGCATTCAAAATGATGATATGGCCGAACTATGGGTTCGTGACAGCGGCCCCGGAATCCCGGCTGAAAGCGCGCGGAC
Source organism: uncultured Leptolinea sp. (assembly GCA_964404415.1). Classification (GTDB taxonomy): domain Bacteria; phylum Chloroflexota; class Anaerolineae; order Anaerolineales; family Anaerolineaceae; genus Leptolinea. Next base: position 31,196 of record CAYOKC010000001.1, read on the forward strand.
AATTTTTGATAAGTATGTCCGGTTGCAGGCTGAAAACACACCAAAAGGGCTCGGGCTTGGACTGGCTTTTTGCCGGTTGGCTGTCGAAGCGCATGGCGGGAAGATCTGGGTGGAAAGCAACCGCGGTCAGGGCAGTCGATTTGTGATGACATTGCCACTGGCAAAAGAAACACTCTAACCGGTATTGGAGAATTATTGCATGGAAGAAATTGCACGAAATGTCTTTATTGAGACAGGTTTATTGGGTGTCACCATAGCTGCCATCCCTTTTTCGGGAGGGCAGATTCTTATTGATTCACCATTCCGTAATGAAGATATCCGTTCATGGCGGGCTTCTCTGGTCAACCTGGCTGCCGGGGGTGAGCGGGTTCTTATTAATCTGGATGCCCATTATGACCGTACGCTGGGGTCAAGAGCCATGGAAGCCACATTGATCACCCATGAAGCCACGGCAACCGCGTTCCGCAGCCGGCCGCTGACGTTTAAGAGCCAGCATCTGGGTACCGGATCCGCCTGGGAATTAAGCAACAACCTGGGAACAATCCGCTGGGTACCCCCTGATATCACTTTCGACAATTCCATCTCCCTGTACCCCGATAGCATAACATTGCATGTGGAACACCATCCGGGCCCAATGGCCGGTTCATGCTGGATTGAAATACCGGAAGAAAAAATTCTTTTTGTTGGTGACGCCCTCCCTGTAGACCAACCGCCGTTTCTGGCCAACGCCGATATCACCGCGTGGGTGGAATCATTGGAACTGCTTTCGACGGCACGTTATGCCGGGTACAGGATTGTCAGCGGGCGCGGCGGACTTACTACCGCGGCTCACGCGGCGCCTTTGATCAAATGGCTTGAATCGGTTGACGAGAAGATCAAAGAGATCGGAGAAAAATCCGCTCCGCCGGAAGACACATTCAATCTGGTGACCAGATATCTTAAGGAATTTCAATTCGGCCGGGACCTGGAAAGCCAGTATACCGACCGCCTGAAATGGGGGTTCTTCCAATACTATGCCCACCGGTATTGCCCCACCCGGGCGGAATCAGAGGAATGATGACACACCCCTATAGTACCTGGTACAAAGAGATGGTTGAAGTCACCCGCGGAGACATTGTCGAATCGGTACATTTCGGCGCCGCCGCGGTTGTCGACAGCCACGGAAAACTGGTCGCCTCATATGGTGACCCGAACGCGGTAAGTTTTCTGCGGTCATCGTCAAAACCCTTCCAGGCACTGCCCTTCATCGAACTCGGTGGTGACGAAAAATTCGGGTTCACCTCATCCGATATCGGCCTTATCTGCGCTTCCCATTCCGGCACTGAAGAGCACCGCGCCGCACTGGAAATACTTCAGTCAAAGATCGGCATATCTGAAACAGACCTTTTATGCGGTATCCATTCACCGCTGTATAAAGCGGCGGCGGATGCCCTGATGATGAAAGGGCAGACTCCAAGTCAGAATAACCATAATTGTTCCGGCAAACATACCGGCATGCTCGCCCACGCCAAAATGCGCGGCGCTTCACTGACCAATTATCTGGACCTCGATCACCCCGTTCAACAAAGCATTATCAAAGCGTTCTCAGAAATGTGCGATTTTCCGGAAGAAAAAATTGAGATCGGCATAGACGGATGTTCGGCCCCGGTATTCGCGATCCCTCTGTATAACGCGGCACTGGGCCTCGCCCGCCTGAGTGACCCATGGAATCTGGATCAAAAACGGGCGGATGCCTGCCGGAAAATCTATAACGGCATGACCGGCGCGCCGTTCATGGTTGCCGGACCGGAACGCTTTGACACGGATTTTATGAAATTGATGAATGGCCGTGTATTGACCAAAACCGGGGCTGAGGGTTATCAGGTATTTGGGATCCCGGCAGGTAATGGTAAACCCGGCATGGGTATTGCACTCAAAATGGCGGATGGCGACGTCACTGAACGGTCACGTTCACTGGTTGGTTTGGAAATTTTGAGGCAAATTGGCGTTATTTCAGATGATGACCTGGCGAACCTGGGAAATTATTACACCCGAAAGATCTATAACTGGCGGCATATCGAAATTGGTGAAATGCGGCCGTGTTTTACGCTGGACCGTAGGTAGACATGCTCAAGGTGGGTTATGAGAATTCCGCGTATTCTGGTTATTGATGATGACCCGACAATAGCCCGTATTGTTCGTTTAACACTCCAGTCAAAAGGATATTCGGTGGTCGTTACCGATACCACCCATGCCGGTCTGAAAGAATTATTTCAAGAAAAAACCGACCTGATCATACTTGACTATATGCTGCCAGAACAAAACGGCCTGGCATTTCTGAAAGACCTGCGGGCGGAACCGGAACTGCGATATACCCCGGTGATCATAATGACCTCAGCCGGAAATAATGAAGTCGTTCAAGCCGCGAAAATATTAGGCGCGAATGACTTTATGGGAAAGCCGTTCAATATTCAGACATTACTGGATAAGACCATGAAATTGGTCCCATTACCTGAAGATGAGAAACCGGAAGAGGATCTCTCCGAAGAAGATGGGGATTGATCTACAACTCTTTGCGCATAACGTAGGCGTCTTCGCCATCGGGGTAGTAATTATGGCGCACATCCGTCTTCCGGAATCCCAGGCTGACATAAAGATCGATCGCGGCATGGTTCGAATGCCGCACGCACAACCGGACCTTCTTCCGTTTGATACGCGCTTCTGCCGCACGTATTAACGCTTTCCCCACCCCCTGACGCCTATGGGACGTTCGAACCCCCAGTGAATTGATGCTCGCCTCTGATTCAAACAGGCTTTCTTCAACCGTGATGAACCCGATGATCTTTCCATCATTCACGGCTTTCAGGTTGATCATCCCGGGCGTAAGTAAAATAGCCAGAATATCAAGAACCGGCCAGGCATCCTCCCTGAACACCTCATCTTCCAATTCTTTCAGGGTGTTCAGGTCGCGGAGCCTGGCCGGTAGAATTTCAAAGATCAAGCTTTGTTGCCGACATTTTTAACAAAGTCAGACAACAGGTTGGTGAATTCCATCGGGAAAATGTACTTCGTGGCCGGGTTGGCAGACATGGTCTTGAGGGTTTCAAAGTACTGCAGTGTGACAGTCTGTCTGTCAATCTTGTTGGCTGCGGAATCGATCTTCGAGAGGGCGATCGCGTAACCTTCGGCACGCAATTGCTGGGCCTGGAGTTCGCCTTCCGCTTTCAAGATCGCGGACTGTTTCTCGCCTTCGGCGCGCAGAATGTTCGCCTCTTTTTCACCGTTCGCCACATTGACGGCAGCCACGCGGGTACCTTCTGACTCGGTAACCACAGCACGGCGATTACGTTCGGCAGAGAGCTGGCGGTTCATGGCATCCTGAACATCCTTCGGAGGGATGATCTCGCGGATCTCAACATTGGTGACTTTTACGCCCCAGCGTTCGGTTACTTCGTCAAGGCGGGTGCGCAGCATGGTGTTGATGTGCTCGCGTTGTGAAAGCACGTCATCCAGCGAAATACCGCCGATGACGGAACGCAGCGTGGTGGTCGCCAGACCCTGCGCGGCGTATTCAAAGTTACCTACCTGCAAAACGCTTTCCGTGGGAGCCACAAGTTTGTAGTACCACAGGAAGTCAATGGAGATGGGGGCATTATCCTTGGTGATCGATGTCTGGTGGGGGATTTCGCGTACCTGCTCGCGAAGGTCAACCATCACCGGGCGGTCAATGACAGGGATTAGTAATACAAGTCCGGGGCCTTTTTCGCCAATACATCGCCCCAGGCGGAACACAACCAATCGTTTGTATTCCGGCACAACTTTAATGGCGGAAGCCAGAAAGAACAAAACGGCGACAACCACAAATCCAATCAAACATAAAACCGGAACGGCACTTTCCATGACTATCTCCTTAAAAATATGATTTTACAGGTCAGATTGCAGATCTTCGTCTGACAGAGGTTCAACCTCGAGAATGACCCCATCCTGCTTGATGACCTTTACCAGCGTTCCTGTTGAAACCGGCACGCTGGATCGGGCGCTCCACTCTTCGCTCTGAATATACACTGTACCACTGTGGAATATATCCGACCGGGCTTTGCCCACCTGGTTCACCAGTTTTCCCGTGCGGCTGTACGGTTTCATTTTCAACGCGTCCAGTCCGCGGGTAGCAACGATCCACATGAAACCGGCTACAAGGATGGAGACGATCACCGCCAACACGGGGTTGACAGCCATTTGTCCATCTTCTGTGCGGAACATAAAAATGGAGCCGGCGATCATGGCAAGGATACTGATTATAAGAAAAATCAGATGCTGCGAGCGGCGCAAGGCGTACAGGAATGGAAAAACACCCACCACCAGGATAACCAGCGCCCACCAGTTGAATGGCAGATTGGCCACGGAATAGCCGGCGATCACAATTGCCATCGTCGCGCCAATTTCCAACAATCCGGTACCTGGAGCGAACATAGCCAGTACCGCCATAACGAAACCGCCGACCAGTATCAGGTACGAAATATTGGGATCCAGCAGAAAATTCATTTAGCCCTTCCTTACTTCTTCGTTCATTATATACATCCTGTTGAAGGCAGGCAACAAATCAAATGCCATCAATAATATATACGTAAATTCGAAATAAATGTATCATTAGTGCAATATTTCACAAGGAGAAAACCTCATGACAACACGAGTTACATGGCTGGGGCATTCCACTTTTTCAATACAAACAGCCGGCATCACTCTGCTGGTGGATCCGTTTTTCAAATATAACCCGAAATCTGTGGTTTCCACTGACGATGTTCAGGCGGATTTCATTCTGGTCACCCACGGGCATGGAGACCATATCGGGGATACCATTTCCATCGCCCAACGTACCGGCGCCACGGTGATCTGTAACGCGGAGATCGGCGACTGGTTGAAAAAGAAGGACGTGAAAGTGCATTCCCAACATCTGGGCGGCGGATTTCACCACCCCTTCGGGCATGTCAAATTGACATTTGCCCTGCACGGTTCCGCTTTGCCGGACGGTTCATGCGGCGGCAACCCGGCTGGATTTCTGATCACCCTGAAAGATGGCGGAAAGAAGATCTACCTGGCCGGCGATACCGGGTTGTTCGGTGACATGCGGCTGATCGGAGAAGAAGGAATCGACCTGGCCGCCCTGCCGATTGGTGACAATTTCACCATGGGCCCCGCTGACGCACTGCGCGCGGTCAAACTCATTCAACCCAAGCAGGTCATCCCGATACACTACAACACATTTCCGCTTATCCAGCAAGACGCGTCCGCCTGGGCCGCCGATGTGGAAGCGCAAACATCGAGCAAAGTCAAAGTGCTGGCTCCGGGTGAGAGTATTGATCTGGAGTAAGAATAAATCCGGGCGGAGAATCCCGTCAAAGGATGTCCGCCCGGATCTTTAAATTATTCCTCTTCGGGCTGAAAGAAGATCACACGGTCCAATTCATCCTTCACCATGAGCGGGCCGCGCTTCGTTAGTAGTCCGGCAGCCACCCAAAGGTCGCCAACCGCTCCGCCAATATTAAACACTGTGATGGCCGTCACATGCAGCAATACTTCTGAAGAAACGAACGGGATGGCGATCAACCCGGCGATTGTCATTACGACCAGTGGACAGAGAGCGGTCACCAGGTAGGGATACTTCGCGATGTATTCACCCGGCGCGGATGCCGCGGCGTAACCGGGACCGATCATAAACGCGGGCCGATTTCCGGTTATTACCCAGAAACACAATCCGTGCAACCCTTCATGCAGCACAACCAGGATGGCTATATCCAGCAGCAATAACACGAGGAATACCCCAACCTGCGCGAGACTATCCACCTGGAATGAAAAGGCCGCGCCAGCCTGCCCGGACCTTACCCGCAGGGTATACCACTGGACAAGCGCGGCTGCTACCAGGAACAGGAAGAAACCGGCAATATTAAGCCCGATCATCGCCCGGGTATTATGTTTCAGGTTGAAATCCGCCGTTTGACGGTACCCTTCGGGTAGTTGCGTGCAATGGGCAGGCAATATGTTATTTTGCATGGCTGGTATTCTGTAATCCTTTTATCTGATTATTCCTTCTCCTTGAAGTAATCAGTAACGGCATCAAATGAAGAAATCTCTCCTTTGATCGCCAGGAAAACGCCAAGGAAAAAGTTTTTATACACTACATCTACGTCGGAAAAGCCGGCCTGTTTCAACCAGTTGATCTGATCGGCAAGCAGGGCATCTTTATCATACGTTGTGCGGCGTTCAATGCTGGCGCGGATCTGTTCTTCCGTCGCACCCGATGACTGCACGTGGTTCAGCCAGCGGTTCCAGTTCAACCGGCGCAGGGTTTCTGTCTCTCCGCGGATCTGATCAATGTTGATGAAGGCGCCTGCCGGCTTCAAAAGGTTGAAGACTGTTTTGAAAAGGCTGGCTTTCTCGTCATCCGTCAAATGATGGATGGACAGACTGGAGATCACCAGATCGTACTCCCCAATTCCCTGAAGATGCCGGTAATCAGCAACCTCAAATGCAAACCGTTCTCCCTGGTCTTTGAAGCGCTCGCGGGCAGCCTCCAGCATCTTGTCCGCCACATCCATCAGCACGAAACGCGCGTTGGGATAAATAGCAGACACATGCGCCGCGAACGAACCGGTGCCGGCGCCCAGATCGAGCACACGAATGGGGCTGTTTATATCAAACGGAATAACGCGCACGGCGTTGCCGAACAGGTCTGAATACCCGAGAAGCGCGCGGCGCATCCAGTCATTATACGTGGGAGTGGAATCATTGAAAGCTTTATCGATAGTCATAACGCAATCCTCCATTGGTAATGACTATGATACTGTACCCGCAAATCCCGTCCCGATAATTGACCGGGGAGTATCGCCACGTGTCAGCCACAAACCGGCTAGCGGATGGAGGTCTGCAATTCAAATATATTCCCTTCGGGATCGGTAAGATAACACCATGTGATGGACTTATCTATTCCCACCGGGGTGGTGACCACCTCACCTACCAGTTCGCCGCCCAACGCCTGAACGGCTTTCACCGCTTCAGGCACATCATCCACCCGGAAGGCGATATGACTCCAACCCGGCCGGTTGACCCGCTTTTCCCCTTCATCGCTCAGCCGGTTATACGAGAATATCTCGATCGTCGGCCCGCTGTCACCATAGCCCGGAAGCCGAAGATGAATACCGGTAATATGAGTGCCGGGAACTGCCGTCCCCCGGTCAATGGCATCACCTGTCAAATTGCGTTCCGGCGGAACAGGAACACAACCGAAGGCGTTAATATAAAAATCTGCCAGTTTACGCCAGTCGCGCGCGATCAGATTGGTGTGTGTATAGATTGCATTAATAGCCATTTTGAACCCTCCGTTCTGAATGAATTGTACTCAGGTAGAATGAAAAAAAAACCGCCTGACAAAACTGGTCAGACGGGTTTACGGGGTTGTTCGGACAATTTATCCAGAATACCCGCAGAGGGCCAGCGCGCGCGGACCGGTGTGCACACCCAGCACAGGAGAGACGATGGAAATGAAAATTTCCTTCGGGTGGAACTCGTTAATAATACGCTCCATCATTTCTTTGGCTTCGGGGAGTGCGTTATTATGCAAAACCGTGATATGCAGCGGCAGGTTGATGTCAATGTGGCGGAAAAATTCCTTGTATACATCCTCTATCGCGGCTTTGCGCGAACGGGATGGAAGCGATGCCCCCACTGCACCTGTGTTGTGGTTCACATAGATCATGGGCTTGATACGCAGAATGGAATTCAATAGATGCGCGGCATCTGCTATGCGCCCGCCTCGGGCAAGGTACTCGATAGTATCGAGTGAAATGTAGTATGTCATACTCTTCAACGCTTTTTCGGCCGCTGAAAGCATCTCCTTCAATCCCCCGCCAATCTCGCGTGCCCGGGCTGCCGCTATGACCTGCCAGCCGATACCCATCGAATTGGATTTGCCATCCCATATCTCCACCGGGATGGGAGATTCTTCTGCAGCGCGCCGGGCAGACTCGATCGTACCGCTCATGGCACTGCTGATGGTGATCACCAGCACCTGTTCAGCGCCGGATTCCGCGGCCTTCCGGTACGCGTCCAGAAACAATTGCGGTGCCGGTTGAGAGGTGGTTGGCCTCAATTTTTCCGCTACCAGACGTTCGTAAAACACAACGGGACTGATATCCACCCCGTCTGTGAGTACTTCATTTTCTTTCATGACGATCGTCAGCGGAACAACTGTGATCTCATATTGCTCCACCCATTCCTTCGGAATATCACAGGTACTGTCTGTTACTAACGCGATTTTTTGTGCCATTGTCTTTTCCCGCACGTTGGATTTTGTACTAGTTCCATTCTATATCATTGTGACTTTTTCTTGCAGGTGACATTCTCAATATTTATCCGGGTGATTAATAGGAATACCGGCCTATTGACAGGGTGATGAATGACCGTGCTTAACGTTTCCTTAAGGATGTTTTTTAGAGTAAAACCCTGCTACAATATATATTATGGAGTTCTTTTATCTTATTTGGTTTAGTTCTGGAGCTTATCCATGGATCTCTGGATTGCATTTATTACCGGTTTGACCACAGGCGGGCTTTCTTGTATGGCCGTGCAGGGCGGGTTGCTGGCAGGTTCTCTGGCCAATCAGATCGAGCAGGATCTCGTATCAAAGGGAAAGAAGAAATTTCAACCGCGGGTTGCGGTCACAATTTTGTTGTTTCTGCTCGCTAAATTGACGGTGTACACCATTGCCGGATTCCTGTTCGGTTTACTTGGTTCTGTCTTTCAATTGAATACGATTTCACGGGCTATCCTGCAATTCGCCATAGGACTGTTCCTTATCGGCAATGCCCTGCGAATGTTCAACGTTCACCCTGTATTCCGCTATTTCACATTCGAACCACCCTCCGGGTTGACCCGGTTCATCCGCCGCAGGGCAAAAAACAATGATTCATGGGTATCACCCGTCCTTCTTGGCGCGCTGACTCTGCTCATCCCCTGCGGCGTCACCCAGAGCGTTATGGCGGCCGCCGTTGCCACCGCCAATCCTTTACAGGGGGCGGCTCTGTTGTTTGCCTTCACGATTGGAACCAGTCCGGTGTTCTTCATCCTTTCGTATTTCGCCACGCACTTGAGCGCTCTGATGGAGAAATATTTTCTGCGTATTGTGGCAACCGTTCTTCTTGTACTGGGACTGATGGCCGTGGATAGCGGAATGAATATGATCGGTTCTCCTTATTCCTTCAGTCAGATAGCGCGGAATGTTTCCCCCGCGGAGACTCAGCTATCTCAAACCACTGGAATGGCCACCGATCCGGCTTTGTGGTTGGATGTCAAACAGGATGGATATGTACCTGAAATCTTGAAAGCCCCCGCCAACCAACCGGTGAAATTGAACCTGGTCACCAACAAAACGTTTTCCTGTTCACGGGCATTTACCATACCCGAACTGGATATCGCGAAAATCCTGCCGGCTACGGGAACGGTCACTGTGGATATACCGCCGCAGCAGCCGGGAAAAGTGCTGGCATTCAGCTGCTCTATGGGTATGTACACCGGTAAGATCGTTTTTGAAGGGTAATTCATATGGAGAAAAAAGTCACACTAAGTGTTCCGGATATGCACTGCCCGGCTTGTGTCATGCGGTTGCTGACATTGGAGGATGACGTGCCGGGTATTCTGCAGGTGGAAGCCAGCTATATTAAGCAAAAAATGGATGTGCGGTTTGACGATACCCTCATCACAGAAGCCGGTATTGTGGAAGCTGCAAAGAAAGCGGGTTACACCGCGGTAACGCTGTAGGTGGCTTGCATCATCCGGCTGGAATAACCGGATTCTTCCGGAGGAAGAACAACGTCAACCCGTTCAGGCAGGTGACTGCCGCCAGCGCCAGGGTGTACGTCAGGCCGGTGCCCAGGGAAGTCAACCCCAGGCCTACGATCAGAAAGAAAACCGCGTAACCCGCAGAGGCCGATACATAACTGCGAAAGTGATTTAGTGCCGCCGCGGATCCGTACTGTTTGTGTGTGAATATTGACATGATCAGCCCGAAAACCGGGAACGGCGCTACCAGGCCGCTTAATTGCGGGCCTAGCGCATCGGCAAAACCGGTGACCATATACACAAAAACGGCGGCCAGCAGCATGCGCAACGGCAGGTCCCAGCGGGGAAGAACCGGATCCTTGAATTCACCGCCGCGGCGGGGAAGCAGCAGGAAAACAGTCACAACAACCGCGATGATGATCACAAACGCCAGCGGCAGGGTCAACGTGAACAGATTAAGCACAAAGATCGCCGCGAAGAAAGCGGTTATCCCGGCCAGCGCGCTGACCAGCCAGCCAAATCGCAGCGCGGTATACCCGTACACCAGGCAGAATACGCAGACTGCCGCCTGCCCGCCCAACAGTCCGGCCGCCGATGCCGCCGCAAATTCCGTCCCGTGCTGCAGGGCCATCACAATGGAAATAGGGCCTGATGTCAGCGGGAAGCCCAGGAACCACCCCGAAACGGTGGATCCCCATTTTCGCCCCGCGAGACTTACCATTGCGATCAACAACGGCGAGAGGATCAGTTTGAATGTAAGTACCATAAAAATTTACAGGCGGGAACCGGCCGGTTCCCGCCCATCCTTGAGTTTCTTCTAAAGTTTATTATTTCGATCCGCGGTGAAGGGCCAGCAGGTCTTCCACCAGGGCGAACCCGGTTGGCAGACGTCCTGCTCCCGGGCCGATCAGGGTGACATCACCCAGCAGCGCGGTGGTATAGGTGATGGCATTTGTGGCGCCGCTGACGCCCGCCAGGGGATGTGTCACCGGCAGGCATTGCGGTTTAACACTGGCCTTTATTCCCTGACCAATCTTTTCAACCCTGGCGATCAATTTCCAGCGTTCACCGCGTGCCTGGGCTGATTTGATGTCGTCCACTGTCAGTTTTGTGATGCCTTCCCGCTCAACATCAGACATGCGGATATTCCCGCCCATCAACAGATTTGTCATGATAACAACCTTGCCAGCCGCGTCAAACCCTTCCACATCGCCGGTTGGGTCTGCTTCGGCATAACCCTTGGCCTGAGCTTCCGCCAGCGCGTCAGCGTACGCTGCGCCGGCATCCATCTGCGAGAGGATATAGTTGGTTGTGCCATTGACGATCCCCTGAATACAGGTCACACCGGCGGCATGCAGCATTTCTGTTCCCATTCTCAGGGAAGGCGTGCCGCTCATCACAGAGCCCTCCACACCGATGGTCACGCCATTTTCTTCCGCGAGTTTCGTCAACTCATGGTAAGCCAGGGCCACAGGTCCTTTATTCGTGGTGATCACATGCTTCCCCGCCCTGATGGCCGCCTTCAGATGACTGACAGCCGGTTCGCCGGTTTTAAGGTCGGTAAAGCTCAACTCGGCCACCACGTCAGCATTGGATTCTGTGATGGTTTTCATGGCGTCCCATCCCTTAAAGGGAGCGGACACCGGATCAATCGATCCGCTGACCTCCACAGCATTCAGCAGATCAGCCGGTACCAACCCCTCCGGATTGTATACACTGCCTTTCTGCAGGTCGCTGACGGCTGTGATCACAAACCGCGCGCCAAAATCTTTTTCATAGTGTTCGCCATAATCACACAGGATCCGGGCAAAACCCTGACCCACGTTGCCGAAACCGATGAGTGCCAGACGGTATGTACGCATGAAAGTCAACCTCACATTGGATTTATTCACCCATTATAAAGGTTGTTCAATGAATTCAGAAATGCCGCTATGGCAGCCATTTGGGGAACCGGAAACCGTCAGCAATAGACCGTATATTTCCATTTTCCCAGAGAAGAATTTGTGTATTTCCCTGATTGCTGGATAATCGGTCGACCTGAAACACCAGACTGTCACCATAGGCGTTCCAGGAATACTGCCCCGGAATAAGCGACAGATCACTGATTATCATGGATTGGTTTCGCGTTGCGGGGTCATACACCACCAGCGAACGGCCCGGTATCAAAACATTGGGTTGAATGGTCATCGCCAGAATGTCATTTATCGGATTGCATAAGGGATTATCGTAACTTGTTCCACCGGTTTCAGAGTTTTCTCCAACCACAGTCTCCATAGACTTATCATCCACATTAACCGAGAGGATCACATTGTGATATCCGCTACCGCGAACGATGGTGTTTGAGAAAATGAGATGCTTATTATCGCGAGACCAACACCCGCTATTTCCACTGGAAGATTGCACGATAAAATTCTCACCAGTCTGCCGGTTGACTACCTTGACCCCGCCGCTCATGCCATCCCAGATGGACATCCACAATCCATCGGATGCCCATGAGGTGCCATAACCAATCTGCTGAGAATCTTCGAAAAGAGGGGATGTTATGCCGGATTCGGGATCCAGCATCCATACACGTGGGGCACCCAGCGCCCCGTTCTTCTTCGGATCACTGACTTCACGGGTATAGGCAATCTCAGCCATCGTTGGCGCCCACACCGGAGCCGTACACCGGTCACCACCGCAATCGAGGAGCAATTCCTGGTTGTTCCCGTCGCGGTCTATTTTCCAGATATCGGATCCGAGTCTGTCATTTACTACTGTGAAAATAACAATATTTCCGGTGGGGTCAACATCATAATCAAACGTTTTTCCACCGGTATGAGAAAATTGCACGGGGTCCTGCTTCCCTTCCGGGTCAAGCAGGAACAGTTCGGTCTCATTGCCGGTTGCGCTTATGGCCAGGATTTCCGTTGAACGGATCTCAGCCGTCCAACTTGTTTCACTCCGGATCGACTCATTATCTTCACCGACAGAACCGGGGATGAACCCGAATGTGACATTTTTTGTGAGTGGTATAGGCTCAGTGCTAATCCACCGCACGCGTCGGTTGTCAATTTTTACCCATTGGCCGGCCGTGTTCGGTGATATCTGCCAGACTGATGGCAGCCTGGTTATTTCCACCGGGCGTGAAAACTCAAATACCATCGCGCCACGCGGGCTTATAAGAGAACAGTCCGCGGGTGCCACGCACGAAACACTAACCGGGAGATTCGAGCCCCAGAAAACCACCCCGCTAATCAGGGTGAATAGAAAGATTATGATTGAAACTGCCACTTTATCCAGTGTTGTCATGGGTACAGGTAAGGTTGAGCAGGTGGTTCAATTTCTGTAATGGAAGACGCATGTATCATCGGGATTTTGACGCCGTCAATTGTGATTTCATCCAGTGTGCCGTCAACTTTCACCCAGGTATCATTTTCAAATGTGCTGGCATCGTGTGAATCAATCACCATGCCAACCGCGAACGCATCGGCCACACAACAGGTGATGGTAAAGCGGCCAACCATGATTTTGTTACCTGTCAACCGGTCATCATGATAGACAAATCCAATCACCGACGCGGTTGACCCGATATGTTTTGAAGTGTCAGATTCGGAATCAAATAATGTCACCCAATCCAGAACAGTTCGGTCTGTAGGATCCGCTTTTAAAGTTACCGGTGACTTCTTCGCAAGCGAAGAAGACGAAGATAAGTTTATTCCCCGGGTAGACAAAGCGTCGACACTCAACGGTTTTGTGGGTACGAAAGCCAGGATAATGAGCGGTATGGCCACAAACACCAGGTTTCGCCAGGTTCCGGTTGATTTATTCAACGAGGCGGTTGAAATTGTATCAATATGGGCCAACCGGATGATCCCGGTTAGGAAGACCAAACCCCAAACGGAAGTATATACCGGTGTCGACATTCCCATTAGCGACGCGAAGAATGGAAGAAATGGAAGAAATAAAAATTGCCGGATTTTTTGAGAAGAATTTGAATCGTTTCCAGAAAAGCTCTCAAGTTTCTTCTCAATATCGAATGCTCCAATCCCGCTGATGACCAACAGGATCGCGATCCCGGTTATGGTAAGAGGGGCATAACGCATATTGATAAAAAAGGAAAGCTTTCCGTCGAGCAGCCTCTCTGTCAAAATGGCTGCCAGGCCGCTTGTGATCATGGATTGAAGGAATCGATACTTATATCTATTCATTCAGCCTCAAACCATGAAGATGTTCATGGATATTGTGATCAGGAAAATGATCAGCATCGGGATCAAAACAAGGTACAAAACGGGTCTGGGGCGAAGGATCCGCAGGAACAGGATAATACTCTTGATATCCACCATGGGTCCAAATGTCAGAAACGCCAGTATGGACCCCGTGCTGAATGTACCGGCAAAACCCAGGGCGACAAAAGCGTCAACCGTCGAACATATGGACAGAAGTATAGCCAGCCCGATCATCACCATCACTGATAGAACGGGGCCTTTACCAATTTCCAGTAGGATTTGCTGTGGAATGAAAGTTTGCATGGCAGCGGCGATCATCGCACCTATGATCAAGAACCGGCCAATCTCAAAGAACTCATCCAGTGTGACTTGAAAAACACCCACCAGTTTGTCTTTTGGAGACCGGTATGTTATCTGACAACACTGGCAGGCTGAATCATGATCGTGACCATGCTCATGGTCACTGGCATCCGGTGTGATCCAGGCTGTGGGTAACAGGATTTCCCAGGGGGTTTTCACTGTTGAAAAGACGATACCGGTGATTACCGCGGTAACCAGAGATATACCCAGCCGGAACAGCACAACCTGCCCCCAACCAAAAGCGGTAACCGTACTGGCAATCACAATCGGGTTGATCACCGGTGCTGCCAGTAAAAACGCGATCCCTGCCGGAATCGGAAGCCCTTTTCTGAACAATCTTCGAACCAGGGGCACAACACCACATTCACATACCGGAAAAAACAGGCCGAAGAAGCTTCCGGCAATCGCGCCCAGAACAGGTGAAGTTGGCATGATCTTCTGAATTTTTTCCCGGTCGAGAAACACTTCCACCAACCCGGAGGCGAGTGTGCCCAACAGTAAGAATGGCAATGCTTCTATGAATATCCCCAAAAATATCGTGGAGAACGTCAACCAGTAATTTGCGGTAACAGTCCAGTTGGAAAGCAATACCGCCCCGGTTACCATTGCAAGCCCGATCAATACGGGCTTCCAAACAGAATTATTTCTCTCGTTCACCAACTCCATACATGCTCCACTACATAACCCGATAATCATACCCTTAAAGACTAAAATTAAACTTCCAAACGGTTAATAATTTAGTAAAAAAGAGCCGGAAACTGTCTATCTCGACAAAATCCGGCTCTTTTTCTGGGTTGCAAAATTAAAAAGTCCGCATTATGAATTTGATGTATCTCCATTGAACGGGCAATCATAATCATCCATTGCCCGCCCTCCCCAACCCCGGCCGAACATCATCCCACCACCACGCTGTTTCATCCAATCCGCCTGAGACTGTGTCAAGATTTTCTCTATGACTGCCTGGTCGAGGGTTTGGGAAAAAGCTTCCTCAACCAGTGTGTCAAGTTTTGTTGAGTCGATGCCCTTTGAAGATGCGATGGAAGTCAATGATTCGCCCTTGCTCAAGCCTTCCTCCAATTCAGAGACAGGAAGTCCCAATTTCTCGGCCAGAGAGGAGAACATCAGATCGTGCAGTTTGCTCATCTCTCCGTTGGAGTACCGGTAATCATTCCGGTCGAAGCGGTCGCCCATCATACCGCCCCGGTATTCCCCTCTATTATCCATTATCCCACCCCGCGCCCCCATCATGCCGTACCAGGGTGTTCCATAATCAGGGTTGGTAAAGCGGGCAAATGCGTAACCAGCAGCGCCGAATACGGCGAATAAAAATACAGCCACAACGGAACCAATAAAAATTTTCTTCATTTTTTCTCCTTTTTTATTCCTTTCCAAAACAATACTTTTTAACTGTGAAGAATTTATGAAGAACAGCCGAAAATAGAAATACCGGTCTCTGCCGGTCCAATCAGGATTTTAAGAAAACCGCCGGAAAATCAAGGAGGTCAAATGCGTAAAAATTGGATAAAATTATGGTACATAATTGATTCATAGATAGATCAAATGAGGTCGGGGTATGGAAATCGAACGGATTTCCGGGGGAATTGAATATCGCCCTGAAGTAATGACACTGGTTTTACCCGGAGACAGGGACTACCGGGTTCGCACAACCAGAGTAGGTTCAAATGTGCCTGTCTCCACCACGCAGACGGTCCGGTCGTCGGTGTCAACTGGCGGTGCCGGGATTTCCATGATGAATTTCACCAGCCAGGGCTCAAGGTTTGACAGCCAGAACGCCATTGCCTATCTTCGCTACCTGGGGGACCTGGAAGCGGAGGGGGGCCAATCCAATTACACGATCATGGATATCCGCGACGAATATGTAGGCATGAAAGGCCGCGTCATCGATCTCTGGGTGTGACCCCGCCTTTGGAGTGAACAACAATCTATTATTCTCGTTATTTCCATATCTTGTGGACGTGTTTTCATGTTTAATAAAAAGGTACAATGAATACCGGGAAATATAATGTCAGATAACCAATTACCTGCGGAATTACATTCCAAAACTGATGTTAACCAAAAGTTGATCGGCATAATCTTCAGTGACGTGAAGCGGGAATACTTCCCAACGGAAGCCCAGTACATCACAGAAAAAGATGCCGAAGATGACGCGCGTATCATCGGCCGTTATCTGCAGGATCTCGGATTCAATGTGGCCTATCACCCTGGAAATTCGCGGCTTCCTGCCTGGCTGCGTAAAACCAAACCGGACTTAATCCTCAACCTGGTTGACTCAGTCAAAGGCAAAGAAAGCCTTGCTTCCGCTATACCGGGCGTCCTTGAATTGCTGGACATACCGTACACCGGGGCGGATATACTGGGCCTGTCACTGGACACCAACAAATTCGTTATCAAGAAGTTGTTGCAGCAGCATGGCGTTCCGGTGCCCAATTTTCAGCTTTTTCATACCCCTAAAGACTATATCGACCCCGCGCTGCGCTTTCCATTGATATCCAAATTGAATGCCATCCATGGATCGGTGGAGATCACAGCAGACGCCGTTTCCGAAAATGAGAAACAACTTCGCAAACGGTTGGGTTACCTGATCCGCACATATAAGGAACCGGTACTGGTGGAAGAATTCATCAGCGGCCGGGAGATTACGGTCATTGTGTTACAGGAAAAAAAGAAGAGCGCCTTTCAGGCGGAAAAGATATTCAAAGATACCAGCAGAAAATATTTGTTCCTGACCTTTGAAGATCAATGGCTGACTGAAAAAGACGCGGCCTTCCATTATGTTAAGTATGAAGACCCTTTACTGAAAGAATATGTGAAGAAGGCGTTTAACGTGACAAAAATGAGCGGCTACGCGAAGTTTGATATCCGCCTTGATCAGTCAGGCCGCTATTTCTTTATTGATACCAATTGCAACCCGGCACTCGGTCCTGTTGAACAGGATGTGGCCCTGTCTGTCATTATGGATTTGCATGATATCGGGTTTCCCGAAGTGCTGCAGCGGTTGGTTACCAGCGCGTTCCGCGATGACCGGCAAAAGAAAAAAGGGGTGAATGGCAGAAAGAACGGGGGAAACGTTGAACCGGATGAAATGCCTGTAGTAAAAGTACAGCGCCCGGGATAGTACGGGCGCTGTGACCAGTTTTCAGGATTACGCGGATTTCGGTCCGGTGTAAACCACTTCGAGCAGAAGCCTGTCCGGGGTTTCAAACATCACCTGGTAGTAGGTGCTATCAGTCCCACTGAACTCCGGGCGGTGGCGGGGTGTTTCAAAGAGCGCCGGGATGCCGCGTTTTGCCAGGTATTCAACCATGGCGTCAACATCTTCCTGCTTCTTGACACCAATGCCTACATGGTTGACGCCTTTGCCGTCATAATCATTGGCATGGTCTTTCAACGGCGCGCCAAACCACAGGCTGCCGCCGTTTTCGTCACCCACACCCAACATATTGGGGTCATCATAGAGAACCGTCCAGTTTAAGAAGGCGAATAGATCTTTGTAGAATCCCAGGTTTTTGAGGTCTACCCAGGCGACGATGTGGCTGAAATTCGACTTTTCCATACTTCTCCTTTATGAAACATATGTCCCGAATAAATGTTTTATACGCCATATAATATATCAAATGTTCTATTGAGTCAATGGTTGGTTTACTCGGGGCAGGGTGGAAAATTCGACGGGAAGTCAGTATTTCTTTAATTAAAAGTGTGCTCCGGGGCACCTTTCTACGATACCTTTTATTGGCTGGAATAAGCCTGTTTTAAAACCCGCAACGCCCGTAATGTGACCCATTCATTCGGCATTTTTTCTTTACCGTAATTGCCCCAGGTTTTGCTTCCATAACGGTATTCCAGCGGCCAGCAGCCGTTTTCGTTCTGTTTAGACAGAATTAATTCCAGAAGTGATGCCATGCGCGGATCAGAGCCGTATCCGAGAGCCGTCAACACTTCGGTCACTTGCAGCAGGTCGGAGATGTAGTACACCGGGAACCCGAACAACCACCAGTCACGGCTGGGTTTGCCGGTAGTAGACGGCCACTCCGCCGTGACCGGGTCGATCCCGAGGAAGAAGTCAACTCCCTGTCGGATGGCATCTTTAACCACAGAAGACCGTTTTACCTCCGGCACAAGGCTTAATGCCAGCATTATTTTGACGGCGCCCCAGGCGCAGGGTTGTTTATTGTTGGCGCCGCAGGCAAAATTCGGGCCGCATTTATAGGATGTAAACCGCTTTTCCGCCTTCTTTTGGGTAATAGGCGCGATTCCCTCACCGGTGACGGTAGCCGCCGCCCATTCCACTGCCAGATCAAGGCGCGGGTCAGTGCAGCCCAATTGCAGCAGGGCGCGGGTGAGGTTGCCCTGAAGGCAATCGATCGTGCCGCCCGGCGCGCCGTTGTAGCTCATCTGGCCGTGTGTGGCCATGGTATTGTCCAAAATATACTGGCAGGCGGTGCTGACGCGCGGGTCGTCTGCCATCTTCGCGCCCAGCTGCCCCACCAGAGTGACTGCCCACACGGTGGATTTGTATTTCGGGCCATACCCGGGGCCGGGTTTCACCCAGTACCCTTCGGGCTCCATATGCGAGAGAACCAGGCCGGTATTCCCGTTTGTCAGAGCTTCCTGCCGGGCAGCCCTGCGGCGCGTATCTTCGGCAGGCACATCGAGCAGGTCACCCAGAGCCATATCGCGGATCTCGGGCGCGGCGGAGTTCAGCAGCCAGTCAACCGGATTACCGTTCAATTTATCTTTCCAATCCATCCAATCCTCCCTCAACATAACCGCGAAGTTTTTATAGTAAATATATTCTACTTTGATACAGGCTCCCAGACAACCACCAAATTAATCAGAGATTGTTTTCAATCCAGTTTCAGAACAAACTGGAAAACCAACCGGCCCTACCTTATACGAAGTATGGGTACAGGAGCAGGGTTTCGGGATAATTATGACGTTCATCTTTAACAAAACGCGAATTTATTTACAAAGAACACAGGATTGGATAAAAATGCCCAGACAGGAACGAAAAGGTTTGATCATCATTCATACAGGTGATGGAAAAGGAAAATCGACCGCCGCTTTTGGCATGGTGCTACGAGCCTGGGGACGGGGGATGAAAACCTGCGTGATCCAATTTATTAAGTCAGAAACAGCCGTATGGGGTGAAACCATGGCAGCCAGAAAGCTGGACCTGGAATGGATCACCACCGGTGACGGATTTACCTGGGAATCAAAAAACCTGGATGAAACGGCTGCCCGTGCCGTGCATGGGTGGGATATTGCCCGGGAAAAAATAGCCAGCGGCGATTATGACCTGATCGTTCTGGATGAGATGACCTATCCCTTCCACTACGGCTGGCTTAATGAAGATGACGTCACTGCATGGCTGGCGGCCAACAAACCGGAAAAGCTGCATCTGGTGATCACCGGCCGGGACGCGCCGCAAAAGTTGATTGACATGGCGGATCTGGTTTCCGAGATGAAAGCAATTAAGCATCCTTTTGAAAAAGGGATCTATGCCCAACCGGGTGTGGAATACTAGTACTTGACTTCTTCCGGCATCAGGCCTCATTTCAATGCGAATAAGGTAATCTGGCGAATTTACTTGACTTAAGCAAGTATTTAATTGATAATAGCAATATATTCCGGAGGTACACATGGAAGCAAATTCACCCATGGACTATATTGCCCGTATCCGTCATTTCAACCGGTTTTACACCCGTCTCATCGGGCTGATCACCGGCCATTATCTCGAATCTCCCTACTCTCTTACGGAAGCCAGAGTTTTGTATGAACTGGCCAATCAGACCGAACCAACCGCGACAGCCGTCAACGCCGAACTGCGGCTTGACGCGGGTTACCTGAGCCGGATACTCAATGGCTTTTCCAAAGCCGGTCTGATCACCAAAACTCCCTCGCGTGACGACGCCCGCGCCTCGATCCTCACTCTGACGGAAAATGGCCGCCAGGCCTATGAGGACCTGAACAGCCGATCACAGGCTGGCATCCAATCCTTACTTGAACCGCTATCACCTAGTGACCAATCCCGAGTGGTGACTGCCATGGGCACCATCGAATCGCTGCTTAACGATTCCAAACCCGAGAAACCAGCCTCCACGCTATTTATCCGGCCGCCGGTTCCCGGTGACATGGGCTGGGTGGTCAAGCGCCATGCCGAATTGTACGCTCAGGAATACGGTTGGGATGAGAAATTTGAAGGGCTGGTAGCCGGGATCGTCTCTGATTTCGTCAAGAATTTTGACCCTACGCGCGAACGCTGCTGGATTGCCGAGCAGAACGGTGAGAATGTGGGATGCATCTTCCTGGTGAAACTGGATGAGCGAACCGCCAAACTGCGCATGCTGCTGGTTGACCCGAAGACCCGGGGTATGGGGCTGGGCGGCAAGCTGGTGAATGAATGTGTTCAACAGGCGCGCCGCTTCGGGTACAAAAAGATGGTGCTCTGGACGAACAACATTCTGCACTCCGCCATCCATCTTTATGAAAAAGCCGGTTTCCACAAAGTGAGTGAAGAGCCGGAACACGCCTACGGGCACGACCTGATCTTTGAGAACTGGGAAATGGACCTGTAAACCCGCATCCCCCCGCTCGATCCGGGCGGGGGGATGCTTTAATCATCACACTACTGTGCGTTGACAAATTCCGCGGCCCAGTCAAACGACCCGGAATCTTCGTAGTACTTCGGCCAGTGGGCGCTCCAGGCCGGGGTCTGCACGTCACGCACCCGGTCAGCGCACGGCTCGTAGGGCTTAATGTCAAGCACCGGTGTACCGTCTTCGGCATCGATCCACGCCATGATGATACGGCCGTTAACTTCGTCCACATGGATCACCTGCGCCACGGATACGCAGATCGGGTTGGGGCGCATTGGAGAGCGGGTGGCAAAGATGCCCAACCGGTCGGGCGCTTTGGCGTACGGTTTTTCCACCACGGTATTCTTGCGGAATTCAGGTGTATCCAACAGATGACTCCACCACAATACATTGATGTGGCTGAAACCCTGCAGGCCGGTCAACGCGTCACGGTATTCGGGTTTAAGTTCCAGAACGAAGCCGTCCTGTCCAGACCGGATATAGCCAAGCGGAGAGACAACACAATCAGTTTGTGCCATTTGATTTTCCTTCTTTCTATTTAATTAGATTTATCAGCGGCCGCTGGTTTTACCGATTTATTTCACGCTACTCGATCTTCAATACCAGAGGGACACATACCGCGCGGCATCAATCAACCGCTTGATATCCCGAAGCCCAATACGCCCTTTGAACCAGGCGTTATTCACATTGGCGTCATTCATACCCCTATCCAATTCTTCGGGATTGGCGACGGCTACAGCCGCCGGGGTTTCATACCCGGCTGTAACCAACATGCGCGCCGCCAGTGGGCTGATCCACTGGATGCGGGTCAGGTCGGCACATTTCAGCAGATGATCCACAAGCTCAGCCGGAACCCCGGCAGCCCGCGATTTTTCGGGATATTCGCACAGGTCAGCCGTGGTCTTGATCCCGGCCGCCTCCAATTTCGCGGTTTCTTCCACCGGGATCCAGTCAAACTCTTTCAGGCTGAACGGTTTGGGATACCAGCTTTCCACCTCCCGCCGCAGCAGTGCCAGATGATCTTTATCAATACCCGTCTGATCGGCAATGGCGAACAGGCGCTTATTGTCTTTCAGTTCTTTTCGCAACGCGGCCAGATTCTGAATACCCAGTCCATTCAGTTTTGCCAGTACGTCATCCAATTCGCCTTTGATAGCCTCCCGGCTGGGAACAAGGTCAGTCGTAACGATCCGTTCTTTGAGGGCAGGCAGGCTGATGGTTTCCGCGTCAAAGCAATAGCGCATGGTCGTCTCCTTCAGGCCGGGGTGACCGGAATCTGCAGTTCAGTAAGGGAATCAGGGTCGGTATCATATTGACCTTCAGCAGGCAGCCGCAGGTAGATCTCGCGATCCGGGCCGGCAATCTTGAAGCCATTGTCGTTCACCCACTGCCACAGGGCTGTGTAACCATCGACCAGGCCGTTATACGATCCGCGGTGCGTTGTGAACACCATAGTGTTGACTTCAGGCAGTGTATGGACCAGTCCACTACTGGACTGTGGAAGTGTGCCCGTCAGAGGCAGGCACACTTCCAGTTTGATCGTTGGTTCCGTACCGTGGCACAGGGTAAGGTACGGGGGTTGAACCTGTAAGGCTTCCGCCTGAACCCGCTCCCCCAGTTCCATCCACAACGGAGTGACATCGCGGTAATCAGGCACCTCACCGGTGACGGACGCCACGGGAAGGGCGTCAACATGCTTGATGTTGATCTCATAGTCCGTCGGGTTGCCCTGATGCTCCAGCATTTGCAGGCGCATTTTGATGCGTTCGAGTTGATCAAGATTGTTCTGCACCTGGGTTCGAACTTCATCCTGTTTCAACACCAGGATACGCCGCATCTCTTCGGGGGTTATATTATCGCGCAGCATGCGTTTGACCTGATCCAGCGGGAGCCCGAGGTCTTTCAACGCCAGAATGCGGTGCAGCGTGGGGAGTTGGTCCAGTAGGTAATACCGGTACCCGGTGAACGGATCCACCTCGCCGGGGCGCAGCAAATCCAGATCCGCGTAGTACCGCAGGGTCTGAACCGTCACCTGGCCGAGCCGGGCGAATTCGCCGATCTTGAGCTTCAACGTGTTGTCCATACGCTGACCAATATACACCCTCTGGTTACCATAGAGTCAAGCATCAATTTATTCTACATTTTTTCGGCGTATATAAAATGAGCGGTATCAAACGCGTGGTACAGGTCTTCCCGGTTCGAGAAAAAACGTTCCTCAATGGCAGCCGGTGACAGATTCTCCAGCGTTCTGAATCCGAGACGCGAGAGTTCCGCTTCCAATTCCGCCGGATCAAATCCGGTCTTCATCGGTTCCCCGGTCTGGCGGGTTATGGATTGCAATTTCATCTCCCGGTCTGAAATACGCGCCGGGTCAAACGCGGTATCATCCGCGTAATCGAAAACCAGCCCGCTGCCAGGCACGCTTATATCCGCGATGATCCCCAGTGTGTTCTGTATGGCTTCCAGCTCAAGGTAATAGGTCACGCCGGGCCAACTGAAAAAAGACGGCCTGGCGGGGTCAAAGCCGCTCCGCAGCAGACAGTCACGCAGGTCATCCGTTTCTAAATTGACCGGGATCAGGGTGAGATTTCGCGGCAGACCGCCAGCTGCCCGCGTCAGCCTGACTTTTTTATCTGCCTGTGAAGCAGGATGGTCCACCTCAAATACCCACACGCTTTCCGCCAGTTCCGGCCGGCGCAGGGTGAACGTGTCCAAACCGGCCCCGAGGATTACATACTGACTAATTCCATTCGCGATGGCATTTTCCAGACAATCTTCGATAAACCTGGCCCTGCCCAGTACCGTGGAACTATTGTATTTCTGCATAACCAGCCGCCGGGCGGTGGCTTCATCCACCGTTCCGGAAGTTTCCGGCTCAAACAGGTTCAACAGGCTGGTCACACTCTTTTCCATGAAAGCATACTCTTCCGGTGACAACAACCGCTCCGCCCAGGAATCATTAAATATCTTCGGTGAATCGTTCTTCGCGTGATAGGCGCGCGTGAATCCGCAGACCAAAGCGGTAATGCTGGCCTTCTGTGCATCCATTCTATGACCTCACTGGTATTTGAATTGTCCGGACGATGTTTAATAGCACATTTCAGGGTCCGATTCAATAACCAATTTTTAATTCAAGGCTTAGTTCTAATTATTTCTACCAATAATTAACTCAGGGCTCATCCAGCAGGGGGATGATGTTGATCAGCGGTTCTTCGTACGGGTGGACGGCGCGGATCGCCTTGATCACCGCCGGCAGGATGACTTTCGAGCAGTTGACTTCCACCTTGCATTCATGTCCCTCGCTGACCTCCCCCACCGTGCCGTCATACGGGTTGGCGCCGGCCAGCGGCCGCCAGTACCCTTTAACCGGCATGATAGAGCAGCAGTGGTCATAGTTGCCGATCACTCCGGCGCCGGCTTTCGCCAGTGCGGCGCGCAGGCCGTCAACGTGGGTATCGGGAATGAAGATCTCGAGTTTCACCCGGAAAGTTTCCATATAGCCTGCCTTTTTTCAATAAGGATTTTCACTGACCCAGGGGATACCGGTGAATGAGTGAGGTATTTTTTTTGGCCATATACCAGTCATTCTTGACCAGATCCAGTCCATCCACCACAAATTCTCCAAAAGGTTTTTGTTTATTTTTTTGAAGAAATTCAGCCAACCCCGCCGGGTTGACCAGAGGACGCGAAAAACGCATGACCGTGGTATGAGCCGCGGTTAGCACATAGCGTTTATCCAATCCCTGTGACAGCCCGCCCCGGATCAGGTTCTGACGCAACGTATTTCGGATCACATTCAGATGGTCAGGCCGGGGGTATCCGCATAGCATCACCGCGCTTTTGGAAACGGTCAACCCGCTGACCCGAAATTCAAATGGCGGGATGTCCGCGAGCGTATTTTTGACCGCAGTCTGATACTCTTCCAGCCGGTCATATTCCCGCTGGTGGTCAACGATGGCTGTGAAAAGAGACAGTACCGTGAAATGCAAATCAGATTCCGGATAATAATACTGGCCGGGTTCGACCCGGCGCATGTCGTCAAGAAAAGTCAGAATGACCTGTTTTAACGCAACCGGTGGACGAAAAACCAGTGTCAATCCCCGGCGCTGGTCCGTTTCAGGCTCGGAAATATAACGGTCAATTTCGATATCACCCCGGGAAACCGGAGAAATACTGCTATCCCAGAGCATTTTGTATATGGCATCAAACTTTTCACTCATATCCACACTATTGTAAGCCATTGGAATGAGAAAATAACGGGCCATAGAATCAAATCCACAGCCCGCTTTTGCCATCAAAAACCAGTCAGTTCACTTATCTGGAACATTACGCGCGGTCGTCTTGCGGAACAAAAAACCTGTGATAACCGCCATAACAATAAATAGAGCCGCAAGGATGACCTCGCGTCCTACCGGGGTTATGTGTCCAAAACTCCACAGATCCGTGTTCTGGATATAACCTGCCGTGTAATTGACTATCCCATGATACAGAATAGCGATAAATACACTTCCCTTACCGGCATGGTGGAATTTTGTCATGGCAAACGCGATGGCAATAGTTGAAACCGGATAGAGACCAATTGCCAGCCATACAGGAACGTCACCCCGCCACTCAGGGAATACGAACACGGGTAAATGCCAGAAACCCCAGATCAACCCCAGAATGACACTGGCTCTCATATCGCCATATTTTTCCAGAAGCCGGGGGAGAAGAAAACCGCGCCATCCCAACTCTTCACCCAGCGGACCGATATCCAGCAGGATGGAACCCACAATGGCATTGACCGGAGCCAGTACCACCAGTGTCAGAAAAAGTTCAAACAGGTTTTCCCCTTCGGCGGCCTCGATCCCCAGCGCCTGGTAT
Source organism: uncultured Leptolinea sp. (assembly GCA_964404415.1). Lineage (GTDB taxonomy): Bacteria > Chloroflexota > Anaerolineae > Anaerolineales > Anaerolineaceae > Leptolinea. The sequence continues at coordinate 57,054 of CAYOKC010000001.1, forward strand.
CCCAGAAAGGAAACCAGCGGAAAAAGAAAGAATATGGCTAAATACGCCAGCCAGGAAACCTTCCACTGAAGTACCCGCTTCAGCAATGACTTAATACCGGCGTACCCCCGGGTGACAAATGTGACTATCAGCGACGCCAGTGTAGGGCCGTACGATGAAACATTCAACAAAACAAGAAACTGCTCATTGAACTGGTATTGCCCCCGCATGGCAGCCAATCCGGGCAACTGGATCATCCACGTGATCAGGTAGGAAAGCAGGCAATAGGATAGGACGGGGTGTGCTGTGATGATTCTTTTCACTTCATTCCCCTTTCAGCGGAGATACTGTCATGCCAATGGGCACTTCGCGCCCATCCACAATACCCACGCCGCCGGTTGGCATGGGCGGCCCGTCGATATCCCGGAAGAATAACGGCAGCCCTTCCGCCAGAAGAATACTGGTAATGGTAGGATCCTGTCTCTGGTGGTGGATATGGATATGCGGTTCACTGGTATTGCCTGAATTGCCCACCCTCGCGATGGGGGTACCTTCTTTGACATGATGACCGGGTTTCACTTTCACCGAATCCGCCATCAGATGCGCGATAACAAGGTAAGTATCCGTCTCATCAATCCGTAGAAAAATATAATTCCCCAGCATCGCGTTGACATCAGGATCATCCATTTCGGTTCCGGCCGGAAGGTCGGGCATATCATTGCGGATGCCCACCACCGTTCCGTCAATTGGAGCCAATACGGTTTTCCCGAAAATGCCATAATCTTCAAGATTGGGGGTTTTTAACGCGGCGGGATAAGCCAGAAGATCATACGCCCAGCGTTCAAAAGGTACCGTAACATGGTAATTCTCATCAACAGTGTTTCCTCCCCACGCGATAATCACAGATTGGTCAACCGGCAGCCGGATGCTGACAGAAGGCTGCGTAGCCTCCAGGTCAACCGGATAGGCTATCCGGCCGAAATCCACAAACCAGCCAGCCGGCCACGCGGCGATCAATGAGATAGCCAGCAAAAGGAGCAAGGTTTTTTCCGGCCATCTCCTCCTCACTGCCCGGGTGATGATCACCACCAGTGCAAATAAAGTGAAGATAACCCCGGCCAGACCAAAAAACATCACAAACCACCAGCTCAGAATTGACGTTTGACAGGGGCCAAAAAATACCATTCCCCAGGCAGCTGCCAAAATGGCCGTGATAATAAAAAACAATATCTTTATCATGTTTTCTCCAAAATATTCCAGGTTATTGCAGTACATCACGCCGGGTGGTGAGGTAACACCCGATGGCGGCAACAACCAATCCGCCGATCAAGCCGATCAACAGCGGCTGTGAGAACGGGTCGCCATTCCGCAGGTTGCCCTCGATCACCCCGGGGATGGTCCACGGATCGAACTGCTCAAAATCAGAGCCATAGATCACCACGCCAAATACGGTAGCCACAATCCCCACGCCCATAGCCGCCACGAAACTGCTCAAATACAGGCTGACGAAAAGATGTATCGAAATGATCAACCACGAAGCGAGATACGGGTAGAACATGAACTGGAAAAGTGTCTCCCATGGGATGGGCGCGTCAAAACCCAGTTCCGGCAGCAGGTACCGCCCGGTCACCCCCACGCCAACAGTCATCAAACCCAGTACCAGCGTACTCAGCCCGATCAGCCCGGTACCGATAAACTGTTTGGCGAAATAAATGCTCCACCGCGGAAGCGGTCGGGCGTATAACTGCCCCATCTGCAGGGTGACAAACAACGGCAGCAACAGCAGCACCCACATCATGGCGGTGTGGTCGATCAGTGTCAGCCAGCTATCGCCGCCCACCTGATACATTTTCTTCCCGTACTGGAACCCGATGGATAGTTCGAGAAAAGCCAGCGCCAGCGGCGCGAGGAAAGTCAACGCGACCATCAGTGTGCGTTTGGATTTTAGCCATTCGGCGTCGATAGCCCGAAATAGTGATCTCATTTATGCTCCTTTTTCTCCAGATTCAGTGAGAGTCAAGAATATATCTTCCAACGACGGATGGGTCAGCCCGAGTTGATAGACCTGGTGCCCGGCCTGCACCAACTGCGCGTTGATCACCGCCGCGTCGGAATACCCGTTGACCGGTACCGTCAGGTGATTGTTCGCGCGGTGGACCGCCTGCCAGCCGGAACTGCGCAGCACCCGGCAGGTATCGTCCAACCGGTCGGTGGTCACGGAAACATAATCCGTGAACCGTGAGCGCAACTCATCCGGGCTGCCCTGAAAGATCAGGCTTCCAGACTGGATGATGCCTATCCGCGTGGCCATCTGTTCCACTTCGTTCAAAAGGTGGCTGGAAAGAAAGACTGTAGTCCCTTCTTTGGGCAGCCGGCAGATCAATTCACGGATCTCGTGGATGCCCGCCGGATCCAGCCCGTTGGTGGGTTCATCAAGGATCAGCAATTCCGGCTGGCCGAACATCGCCGCCGCCAGACCCAACCGTTGGCGCATACCCAGTGAATATTCCTTCACAGGACGGTTCGCGTCTTTTTCCATCCCGGTGACAGCCAGCACGCGGTTAATCTCTTTACATTCACCTCCGGTCAACCTGCGGATCAGTTCCAGGTTCTCGCGCCCGGTAAGGTGCGGATACAACGCCGGGGTTTCCACCAGCGATCCGGTGTGTGACAGGATATCCCGTTCGTTTTGTTTTAGCGGACGTCCAAAGATATGAATGCTGCCGTCATCCGGCTTGATCAAACCCAGCAGCATGCGGATAGTGGTGGTCTTCCCTGCCCCGTTGGGACCAAGAAAGCCGTAGATACAGCCCGGTGGGACCTGAAGGTATAACTTGTTTACCGCCTGTGTGGTGCCAAATCTGCGGCTCAGCCGCTGAACTTCAATAATGTTATGCATCATTTTTCACATCCTTTATTTCAGGAAATCAGGCGTCCATTCCATGCCGATCGGGCGGCCAGCTTTGAAACGGAAGTCGCATTTCGGTCCGCCGCTGCCAATCGTTGTGGTGCGTACCAACCCGGTCCCCGTACTCCGGCTGATGGGAAAATCTCCCAGGCACATATATTTCGCCAGGTCAAACGCGCCATTGGCTTTGTAGAACTTGGCCACACCGCATTCGGTGTAATCAACACCAAAATCGAAGTTTTCCCCGTCCCCTTCCACGAAGGTCATTTTCCAATCACCCGGATAGGGGCTTTTCGCCGTCCATTTCTCGATCACCCGGTAACTATCCTGCTCCACTTTGCCGGTCGGGTTGCGCAGATGTGCCGACATCATCGGATCGCTGAAGGTGAAAAGCTTTTCCATTACCCGATAGATCACACGGCCTGCCTCATCCACATCCTGCCCATAGACTTTCATCGCCTGGTACAAGGCCAGGCCGGCGGCAGACATGTAGAGCACCTCGGTCAACTGGTTATCGTCACCGCCAATGTACGGTACTTGCGGCAGTAATGTTTCATAATTCACCTTTGCTTCTTTGGCCACGGCGGCTGTTTCTTCCGGGCTGAGTTTTTCAGCAATAAAATCGCGGGCCGGGTTGATGATGGAGTCAAAATCGTCCATCAATTTCTTTTTATTGGCCTCCCAGTATTCCCTGGGAGGCTCGGATGTTCGTATCCCGCAGCCGGCCAGGCACAGGCCGCAGATACCTAAACCGGTGAGTTTCATAAAGTCACGGCGTGAAACATCGTTCTGATCCATTGTTTTCTCCTTTTCAGCTCTGCCGCGGCAACCGGAACAGCTTCACCGCGTGCCATGTACTGCGGATAAAGTTCAACGCCATGCCCGCCAGCAGCCAGATGGTGATATCGGGCATCAATCTATACGGTTCAATCCAATTGGGCGCGCCGCCTTCAATGGCATTCATCAGGGCTGGTAACCCGAAAACAACTGCCATAGGAAATAACATTCCCAGCGCCACCTTGACCCACAACCAGGCACGCGGTTGTTTCGCCGTTTTTGCCACCCATTGCGGCAGCATTCGGAACAGCCGGACATGGTTGGCCAGGTCCGCGACCGCCAGAACCAGCAATCCCCACCCCGCCCAGGCGTTGTTGACCGGAACCGCGTTTTTCCCGTTCATAAACCCGACAAGGTCAGTATTGATGGCGGAGTTCTCGAACATCATATTTTCCATGCTGTCCTGGTTGTACAACGCCACGATCCCGGTTCTGGTCTTTTCATTGATAGCTTCAAACGCCTGGAAATAATGGATGGCGCCGCCGTGGGCATACGTTTGGCCGCCGTCGATGTCCATCCAACCCATACCGTACTGGCTATCAATACCAGCCGGAGGCGTGCGCATTAAAGCCAGTGATCCAGGGCTGACCAACGGGTCGCCATTGGGCTGGCGGTTATCGATCTGGGCGATCAGGAATTTGGCCATGTCATCCGCCGTGGTGACCATGTAGCCGGAGGGTACCCCGCCGGGGATATATTCCTGGGTTTGGGGCAGCGGAAAGCCGAAGAAGCGGCTGTACCCCTGGGCAAGCTCCGGCGCGTCAACCGGGTTGGTGACGGTATCCTTCATGCCCAGGGGGAGGAAGATATTTTCCCGAAGGAATTCACCGTACGGCTGCCCGCTGACTACCTCAACCACATACCCAAGGAGGCGGTAGTTCTGGTTGTAGTATTCGAACGTGGTTCCCGGCTTATGGAGCGGTTTCACGTATTGCATCAGGCGGACCTGTTCTTCCAGGTTGGCTGTATATGCGGCTGAATTGGGATCGCCTTTTTCCGCCAATCCGCTGGTATGGTTGAGCAGGTTGCGGATGGTGATCTGTTTTGACACATCCGGATCCCCCACCTTGAACCAGGGAATGTAGGTTTGAACAGTCGCGTCCAGGTCAACACTGCCGCGATCAACCAGTTTCATCACAGCCAGCGCGGTGAATGATTTTGACACCGACCCAATGTAGAACTGCGTCTGCGGTGTGACCGGCTTGCCGGGCGCGGCATTGCCGTACCCGCCCGCAAAGATGACCTTCCCATCTTTGACCATGGCGAAGGCCATACCCGGGATGCGATTTATGGCCACCTGCTCCCGCAGGTAGGCATCGACAGCCTGTGTGTCAGGGCCGTTATCTACCCGGTAATCAGCCGAAACCCCGGTGAATACCATTCCTGCCAGCAGGAAACTGGCAATTAAGATAGCAAATATTCTGTGGTGTAGTTTCATTTTCCGGTATCCCTTTCAGTAATGAAGAAAGGATACCGGGCAAGTGTCGCAGGCCTGTCTCAGAATTGTCGCAAATTTGTCGCAATAAATCGGACGGTTATTTTGCCATTGGCAGGGTCAGGCTAAAGCAACTTCCTTCCCCCTGCTTGCTTTCCACGTTGATCCAGCCGCCCATGGCTTCCACCAGCTCTTTGACCAGCGCCAGCCCAAGGCCGGCGCTTTCCGGCGCGGCATTGCTGCCGCGATAGAAACGCTCAAAGATATGGTCAAGGTCATCCGGTGAGATCCCTTCGCCGGTATCGCGCACATCAACACGGATAACACCGCCAGCTTGTTCAGCCGACACCGCCACAATGCCGCCGGGTGGTGTGTGCCTGACGGCATTACGCAGTAGATTCAACAAAACCTGCTGCATACGGCGCGGGTCAACCATGACCGGAGACAGCGACTCAGGTAATTGGCCGGTGACTTCCACCCGGCCGGATTGCCAGGCCAGCGGAGAAAACCCGTCCACCACCTGTTTGATCAAGGGTGGTAAATCGGTGGGAACGATTTCGAGCGAGAGATTATCCACATCAGATTGTGACACGGTGAAAAGATCGTCGATCAATCCTGAAAGCTGGCGGATCTCGCTTTCCATCAGGGCCACCTTGCGGCGGTTCTCCTCTGGCGGGGTATTATCCCAGCGGTCCAGCATGGTCTCGATGGCGGCACGCAGGGTGGCCACCGGGGTGCGCAGTTCGTGTGACACACTGGCGATCAGGTCACGGCGCGACTGTAATATCTGCGCGGTGTTGTTCTTCTCCGTGTTCAGGTCGCGCAGGGTGGTAGACAGCCTCTCTGCCATGGCGTTGAAGTCCGACTGCAACCGGGCTATCTCATCTTCTCCATCCACAGTCACCCGCGCGGAATAATCACCTGCGCGCAGGGCGGCGGTGGTCTCTGTCAGCGATTCCAACCGTCGGGTGATGCGTCTGGAAACAAAGTACGAGAACACAGCCGAAGGCGGCAGGATCACGCTTAATGTTGCCACCAGTCCGATAACGATCAGCGACAGCACCGGGAAGAACGTGACCAGCAGACCGGTTGCCACGGAGGCCATCGGGTCACGGGTTTCCTGTAAAATGCGTGCGGCCGTTGATGAATAGGGAGTGACCAGGAAAAAAATAACAATAAAGATCAACGCGAAAGCAATGGCCACCATCAGATGGGCATTGGTGATCGACCAGAGCATGCGTTTTTTCCGCATGGCATTCCAGCGCAGCCACAAACGCACAAAAATCCGGGCAAAAAAGTACCCGATACCGGTAAAACAAAAAACCATAATGATCTGGTCCGTTGACCAGTTGGTCAACCGCCAGATGGCATCCCATTTAAGCCAGCTTCCTGTCGACCATATCCCCAACAGCATAACCAGGCTGAGAACCATGCCGGTCAACCCGTCTGACAGGGTCCTCCAGAACCAACCCAAATTCGAAAGCCGGATTCGCAGCACGGCCCACATTCCGCAGCATCCGCACAGGAAGAACATGGCGGTCTGCACCACAAACGGGTCAACCAGACCTTCCAGATGTGAGGTGGATGCGAGGATGAGCAGCCCCACCATATAGGCTTCCACCAATCCTTGCAGCGGTCGCACAGATAACAACAGAGAAGAGAACCGGAAGCGGTTGTTCATGGCCTGTTGAAACGGTAGCCGATGCCCCAGACGGTTTCAATGGAATCGCCCAGTGACTCGAGTTTGCGGCGCAGGCGCAGCACGGCATTATCCACAGAACGGTCGCCCGAAATGTATGCGCCGCCCCAGATGGTCTCTTGAAGGTAATTGCGGCTGAATGTACGCCCTGGATTTCGGGCGAGTAATGACAACAGGTTGAACTCTGTGCGGGTCAGATCCAGCGGTTGCCCGTTCAAAATGGCGGAGTAAGCCGCCGGATCCAGCTTCAACGGGCCGCAGGAAAAAGGCGCTTCATGCCCGGCTTTATCCGATGACAGCACGAATTGGATCATCTCACTGCGGCGCAGTTGCGCGTGCACCCGCGCCAGCAGTTCACGCATTCCGAACGGTTTGGTCAGGTAATCATCCGCCCCCACTTCAAGCCCGATGACCCGGTCCGTCTCTTCGCGGCGGGCGGTGAGCATCAGCACCGGCACGGCGGAATTCTGCCGGATGCGCCGCAGCACTTCCAGCCCGTCAACCTTTGGCAGCATCCAATCCAGGATCACCAGATCAGGGTGCAGATCAGGGAACAGCTTGAGCGCCTGCTCACCGTCTTCCGCGAGAGCGACGGTGTATCCGTTGGATTCCAGTTCAGCACGGATCAAATCCGCCAGTTCGCGGGTGTCTTCGACGAGCAGGATGGTATTCATGAGCTTGATTATACAGGTATGGGCTGTCGTTAGAGCGTGACGTACCCCGTGCGCAGTCCCATGGCCAGTTCGGGCCGGTTGTTGCGGTCCGCCAGTTGGGCGGCTTTTTCATGGTCGTATTCGACTGAAATCAGTTCAGGTACCCAGCCCACGGTAGTCTTTTCCAGTATGGCATAGCGCGCGTGGGGCGAGCCTGTCTCCAGCACATGCGGGTGCGGACCGTCATCTGTGTAGGCTGGCATACCCACGCTGCCCGGGTTGACGATGACCATGCCACCGGGCAGACGCACCACCCGCTGGGTGTGTGAATGGCCGCAGGCCAGCACCGGCG
>CAYOKC010000002.1:0-45686 GCA_964404415.1 uncultured Leptolinea sp.
CAGACAACAATTCTGACGATACCTGTGCCCGCCGGGCGCTTTCATCCCAGACCGGCTTTGAGGGATCATCCCCGAATACAAGCATACGGTAGACGAAAATGGTCACGATCAGGCTCAACAGGGCAATTCCGGGCGTGTACATGTTCAACGTTCGTGCAGCATTCCAGCCAGACCGATTTGAGAGTATTGCCAGGGCATCCTTTATCCCTGCGGCTGACAGTCCCCATATCAGCGGCTGTAGAGCGGCGGTTGAATGTAAAAAGCCGCCCTGCTTCCCTGTATACGGAAACACTATAGACATGACCAGTAGAATAACCAACTCCATGCCAATACCGGTTATAACGATTGGATCTCTCCGGCGTTTCCACGCGCCATATACCCAGAACGGGAACAGAAATATCAATCCCTGTACGGCGATCATGATCACCAGGTCGTAACCAAACGCGCCCAATCTGTCTGTCAAAATGGCGCCCCATCCGGAAGAAAGCCAATGGGTAGATGTCAAAAGATCCGGTGGATACGTAAAAATCTCGTTATATTGCGTAACCCATAACGCTCTGATCGTGTTGGGAATGAACGGGATTCCATACAGGGTTAAATTACGAATGAACCAGAAGCCCATAACCAGCAGGTAGCCGCAGGCCAGCAGAAGCAACCCCGACAGATCCTTGTAGGTCCGTTTTCGAAATACTTTAGAGTAATATAACCAGACGCCGGCTGATAATACCAACCACAGGAAACCATCCGCCCTGTTCAGGTGCATCCACCCGCAGGCCAGCCCGACCAGCAACCAGCCGCTCCATCTGCCAGGGAAATCACATACGCGCGCGCGGTCCATTCCATAGAATATCAGCCAGGCCGCCGGCATCATGAGGAAAAAGCTGTCAATGGATGAAGAGTATGGCGCGTAAAAGCCGCAAAAAACCGCCAGTGTGGCAGCCAGCCAACCGGTCAAACGGTTCTGGCTGAACCGGAACCCCATCCAGGCGGCTGCAGGGGCAGCCAGCGCGGCGATCAAAATAAATAATAGACGTCCGGACGCGAAATCAGGTTTACCGGTAAGCAGCATCCCCGGTAAAGCCGTGAGCGATGGAGCCGGCATCCAGTATGTGTGTGACGGGTGCGGCAGCCCGGAAGGGTCATCCAGATAGTTCCACAGGATCGGCTGGGTCATCCCCTTCCCCTCCACCATCTGAATGGCGGACAGGGTGTAATACTCCGCGTCCATGTATCCGGGTTTTTGTACCCACAGGCTGCAAACCCCGAAAAAGACGAGGGTGATCAAATATTGAATGAAGTAGTCTTGTCGTCTCATCCGTGTTATTTCACCGGTGCGTATTCCAGGATCAACAGGTCGCCAAATTCATGTTTGACGGGTTCACCTGCCTTACCCTCCAAAAACTTCATCTCCGGATGTCCTCCGGCAATATAGTATTCGTCAATCGTTTGCGAAAACACCACAAAGAAGACCCGTTGATATCCTTTGATCGCGTATTCAACGTTGGTGTAGGCCTCAATGTCCAGTGCCTTCATCGTCTGGACTGCCAGAGTGTCATTGGCAGAACCGGGTTCATCCGCCAGAAAATGGCTGTTCAAATTTTGAGAATACACTCTTGAAGGAAAGTAACTGAGTTTATTATCGTGAAGAATTATGTCGTTCGTCCCGGCGGATTGCTCAAGATACTGATTTGCAGTCAGAAAAGGTGACCTTGGGAAACTGTCAAACGAGATGGAATAAGGCAGGGTGCAGATGGCGCACAGGGCAATTAACCCGCCAATCAGATTTTTTTCCGCCGCGCGTGAACGGGAGAGGATGATCCCCAGCACAGCCGCCATACCAACATAGGCGCTCAAAAACGCGCGTGGGACGAACATAGGCCGCATCAGGTATGACAGAATAAACAGACATACAGGCGGAATGACCATCATCAAAGTGAAGAAAAGGAGTCCGCCGTTTTTTTCCCGATTCCTGAAAAGACTGATCACCGTTAGAACAGTCACACAGATAGCCGCGAACAAAACGATTCCCAGAACCACGGGTGGTGCGGGAATATCCCCAAACGCCATAATGACTGCCTGCAGAACCTCCACGATACCGGGAACGGGTGTCCAGAAGGCTTTCTGTACCTTGGCGATTTGCCCGGGTACCATGGTCAACCATGGGAGGTATAAACCGAGGGTGATGAAACCAGCCGCTCCCATCCACACAAGGTGTTTCCACTTCCTCTTCAATAAGAAATACACGTAAGGCGCCAGCAAGCCAAATCCAGCCAGCGCGTGACTGTACAAAGCTCCAGCCCCGCACAGAACCAGACAAATCCATTTCCATACCGGCATTCCCCGGGGGGCGTCAATGCGGTTGACTTCCAACGCGCCCCAATTCCATCCAAGAATTAACAGGGTTGCCAGGCTGTACATGCGGATATCCTGCGCATGGTAATACTGCAGCGGCGACACGGCCAAAATAGCCCCGGACCAGATTGCCGCATCACGATTGACTGCTTTCTCAACCATGCTATACGTCAGGATAATAATCCCCAGACTGAACAGGATACCGGGCAACCGCAAAAAAGCTATTGACGTACCGGCCAATTTCCAGAAATGCAGGATTAAATAGTAAAGGGGCGGCATTGTATCAGCCGCCGTTCCGGAGATGATCTCAGGTATTGAACGTCCGGCCAGTAGGATGCTGAACGCGTCGTCGTATTGAATTCCACGGGTGGTGACACCCAACAGCCGGATGACAGCCGCTCCGGTCAAAATGCCAGCAAGGGGATGCGCCGTTAGCCGCCGCAGATCAACCCCGCTTCGATATCTGGTCAAACCAGAGGGTTGACGGCCGAATGACCCACCACCGGACCCAGTAGAGAAGCACTAGGCACAATCCGACCAACGGGAAGAACATGACCGAACTCTGGATCGGCTGGTAAGAATAGGAGAGAGTGGCAACAAACATCCACCACAACCCGGCGGTTAGAACAATCATCAGGAACCAGACGAAATACCGCCCCATGTGACGAAAACGCTCATCCAGGGTGGCGAAGAGCAGTGTTACAACCGGCAGGAGAATGATGAAGTTCCCTGGATCTGTCTGAATGCCGATCCACTGTGAAGCCGTCAAAGTGAGGCAGACTGTCCACATAAATCCGCGGAATTCAAACCGCCTCGAAAGGAACCATTCAACGATCAAAATGATGATCAGAATGGCCGATAACCCCATTCCAATCCGGGCTCCAGTTGCCGGGAGCCAGTCAGCGAAAATTGCGGCCGGGGTACCAGGCGGATTATATTTCGGGTAGAGAACCACCTCACGCAGATTCTGCAGGATCCAATCTGGGATCAGCAGGGTAGCTACCCCGGCCAATATAGCCACAGTACCGTAGAGCCAACCCAGCATACGCCAGCGCTGATTGGAAATTCCCCAGTAGGTCATATAGAGCACAAATACCAGCGCCAGTTGAGGTTTGATGGTCATAAAAGCGAAAAGTACGCCGGCCAGTTCATCCGCCCTGTTGCGCAACGCCATAAGCCCGGCGACCAGCAAAAACGCGACCAGAATTACCGCGTTGCCATTGATCAACGGCCGGATACCGTGATACCAGAATATGGAGAACAGAATAAACCCGACAGTCAGCCCAAATCCGGGCTTCCAATCAGCAAGGCGCATGGAAAATATCGCCAGCCCCACCAGAGCCAGTTCGGAAACGGTCATCCAGATAGCACGGGCTAAATTAAAATCAGGGATCAACGCGAACGGCAGAAAAACAGAAATGGAATACAAAGGATATGCTACGCGCAATTGGTGCTCGCCTGCCTGAGCCAGTCGTCCGTACACCATGGTCTGGATCCGGCCGGCCACTTCATCACTGTACGGGCTGATCCCGTCAATAACCAGCGCGCGCGAACCCACCCAGTGAACGAGAAAATCTGTCCCACCCGGATTTCGCACGGCATAATAATGATTGGCATATGTCAACGCAACCAGAAAAATGACCAATCCAAGGGCGGATACCAGCCAGATCTGTAATTCCCGATATTTCCTCAAGTCAGTCTCCCGATTCAGCGTAGTTGCCAGGATTATAATTCATCGCCCCGATGGCACACCTCAACACAAAAATCACTCTACCCGATCGAAAACTACAGCCTGTTCATCCCGGTAGCGTTCCACCCACCCGATTGACGGCAATGCCGAAGCCAAAGGGCGGTTTGGCTCAATGATCACCCGGGTGACATCCCATTTGTCCAGTAAATCCTGCCAACCATCGCCGGTCTGAGTGATCGTCATCCATTCCCCAAGTATCTCATCGCCGAAGAGATCTGTCCGGCCGTCAACATAAACTTTTGTCTCCGGATTTTTCCAGATCAGGTAGCCGCCCCAATTATATGAGTTGAATAACCTACCTTCTTGCAAGGTTGGATTCTTCTGCATAAATGAGACGGCTTCCATAGGGAAGTGTTGCCCTTCATAAACTCCCATCATTCCAGGATACCCAACGAAAGCCAGCTTGACAAAACAGGCCAGCCCCATCAATCCGGCAAACACCAGATTTATTGATTTCTTCTGCGCAGACGTTAATTGCTTTTGCGAAGCCCGGTATCGTGTAATCCAATCCAACCATGTAGTCGGGATCAAACTCGCGAAGAAGTCACCCACCCGCATAGAGTTCCAGGCAACCATGAGTATTCCGATACCCGCTATAGCCGCTGCCGCCATATTCCGTCGGGCGTACAATCCCATCAAAATGAATAATATTGCCGGGAAGATGTGACGGAAGAAAGTCCTTTCTCTTTGACGGGAAAGGAAGAAGATCATCAACATAATAAACAGGGCGAAAGGCCACGATTCGATGGAATGGAAGTCCGGCGAACTCCATTCCTGAATGAATTGACGCAGAATACCCACCCCGACAGTCTGGAACGGGATCAGCCACATCCGGAAACCATTCGGGTTGACTGCCGACGCGAGATACCCACCAACTGCCACAGTCAACAGAATTCCTGATTTTTGTAATAATACGCGCCTCGCTTCCCCGGTTTCAGTTAACGCGTCAACAAGCACTCCAGCCGCGAAGGCCAGTAGGTAGAGGATTCCCGTTACATATCCGCCGTGGAGATTGGACCACAGAACAATCAGGGGAAGCGAAAACCAGATGGAACGCCCTCCACTGCTCATCCATCGGTTGACCAGCCAGGCGAGGAATGTAAGCAGAACCAGTGAAAAGAATTGCGGCCTCGGTGTCCAGAGTGGAGCGCACACCACACTGGCAAAAAGCACAAAACCAGCTTTCACATACGGACTGCCCCTGGTTTGCCACCAGAGGAAAACGGCAACCATAACCGCCATCACCCCCATCCAACCTGAGATGGCCGTCCAACCGCCAAATTGGTACAAACCGAATAAAACAACTTCACCCAGCCATGAATGATTGACCCATGTATGCCCTTCTCGGGTATAGGAGAAAACATCGGTGACCAATGGACGGCCGGTTTCAGCCATCACCTGACCGCTGCGCAAATGCCACCACAGGTCCGAATCAACCGGTGACCGCGACGCGACCAGAAATACCATCAATAGCATAAGTACCGGGATAAGAAGATGGAACCCCGATGACGATTTTTCTGAAGAAGATGCCAATTCTTGAGAGGTCATTGATGCTTATTCCGTGAAGGGAGTCAATTCTTGTTGAATGTCAGCCGGTTTGACCGGCCGGCTCAACGCGTAGAAAATATGAAAATCTCCGATTTTGTTTTCCTGCCATGTCACTCCCAAACGGGAAAAGCCTCTGGTAAGGGCTTCATCCAGCGCTGGATTGAATGTAGTGATATAGGCCGTCCGAGGTGACGCTTCGACCGTTTCTGTATACGCGGGAATGCGGTCATCCCGGCTGGTATACCGCAGATCTTCATGATACGGTAAACGCGGCGCAAAAAGAATTTCTTCATCGCTGAGAAAAGCCAGTGGATATGCCACCCAGTAATTGGAATAGCCGCGGGTTTCGCCTTTTGATCTCAAGAATTGGATCAATTCAGCATCATAACGGTGATCAATCCAACTGACCCGGTCAAATTGCGTGGTGATCCAGGGTGACACGCTTGCTGACTGTATGGTGCCAATAGCGGCAAACAGTATCAAAACCGTTGGTATGGCAATCCGGACGAGCCTGTGAATACCGGCATTCAGGACCACCTGCGAGGCGCATAATGCCAGAGGAACTACCAGAGGCAGGAAGTACCGTCCGGATGGGTCCAAACCGAATGAGGTGAACACAAATCCCGCCATCAGCAACGCGGCAGAAACCATCAGCATACTCCAGCCTGAGCGGGAGGACTGCTCTTCCCTTTTATACATCCCCGGAAATTTCCAGAAAATCCATCCCCAGATCATCAGGACAAATGGAAGCAACGGCAGCGCCAACCACCTGATGTCCCAGGTGGGGCGCAGACCAAAGGCAGCCGGCAGACCGAGGAAGACAAAATAAAACAGGTGCTTTCCTGAACGGATCAGCCAGTTGTCGCTTTCCACCGATATCGCCGACCCGAAAAGTTCTTTGATCTGGCTAAACAAACCTGCCTGAAAGCTGGCCAGCCACCATGGGAACGACCCCAGTATGAATGCCGCGACTATTGTCATCAGGGCGATGCCCCACCCACCGGGTATAGTCTTCCGCCGTTTCCACACAGCAAGCAACGCGAATAGAACAGCCGGAACGGTTGAAACGAGGGTCAGTCCAAGCACCCAGAATCCCAGCCCGGTGACGAACCCCAGAACACCGAATAGTGCGATATCTCTTCCGGGATTCGGACTATCTGAACCGGAGATTAAATTCAACGTGCAAAGGAAGGCGATATTGGACAACAACAACGCCTCTCCGTACCCGCCGAGTGTGACGGTGGTATACAACGTGGTGTTGACTACCGGCACAGCCAATAATAAAGCAGCCAGCATCCCTGTGCCCCAATCACCGGTCAATTTTCGTCCCAGCCAGGCAGTCGTTATAATAGTAAAGGTATACAGAATCACCTGCAAAATCCGGATGGTCAAAACGGATTCACCCAGTAATGTGAACAGGCCAGCCGTCAGAAAAGCGTCAAGGCTGCCCATATACGATTGGCCGTAGAAGAATACCGGGCGTTCTCCCTGAAGAATATGCCGGGCCATTAATCCAGTAATGGCTTCGTCAGAATTAAATGGAAACGCGCCAACCGATAACCAGATGGACTTCCATACAACGGCAATCAGAAGTATGATGGTCAACCAGCCCCAGACCGGTATCCCGGCTGGCAGCTTGATATCCCCGAAGTTCCGGTTTCGATTCTCCATCAAATTATTGTAGCGCAAAATGAAAACCTTCCCCTGGCAAAAAGCATCCCTGATCATTCTCTTTTCCTTCATCCTCTGGTTCTATTTCGCTGGAATTCCGGCGGTACCTTTCCATCCGGATGAAAGCACCCAGATATACATGAGTTCAGACGTGTCAGTTACAACCGACTTGCTTGCCTTCGTACCCGGAGACAAAACCGGTGACAAATGGCGGTACCGGTTGATCGACTCGCCCCTCTCACGCACAATGATGGGTTGGGCACTAAAAATAAATGGTTTGACGCCCAACCCCGCCGACTGGAACTGGTCTGCAAACTGGCGTGCGAATATAACCGCGGGAGCGTTGCCTTCTGATGGCGCATTGGTAACCGCGCGATGGTCAGTGGCCTGGGTGTTTCCCCTCACCTGCCTGTTCCTCTATATGCTGGCAAAGAAAATTTCAGGTGGTACACAGGCTGTTGTCGCGGTCTTGTTGTTTTCCACCAACGCGCTTGTTCTTATGCATACCCGCCGGGCGATGTCTGAAAGTGTGCTTCTCTGCGCGGTTATGGCGGTGGTCTGGTTGATGATCGATCTCAAGCATAGACCATGGTACACAGCCATAGCCGCCGGATTGGCCGTCAATGCCAAACAGACGGCTTTCCCCCTGGTCGCGCTGGCAGGGATAGAAATTCTGGTTTTACCGAAAAATGTAAAACTGGCAAAGAAAGCTTTAAATACTGTCATCTTTTTCGCCATTGTGCTGGGAATAAGCTGGGCACTTAACCCGGCTTACTGGCAGCATCCAATAGACGCCATCCGGGAAGGTCTACGTCAGCGGCAGGAACTTTCGGAAAACATGCGCGCGGATTACCGCACTTCCAGTAATCCCCTGGAACAGGCGATCATTCTGACCGCGCAGGTTTTCATCCAACAGCCGATGGCGTACGATGTTCTGAATTACTTCGAGGCCACCAGACCGGCTGTAAACGCCTATATGGCACAGCCGGTAAACACTCTCTTTCGCGGGTATACAGGCGGAGCGGCCATGTTGGTTTTATCCATCCTCGGCTGGGTCATGATCTGGAAACATACCGGGAAAAACGCGCCGGATAAACGGCTGCCTTTTCTGATCATGAATGGAATCATGCTGGGTTTCATCATCATGCTCATGTTTGCCACAGCAGTGCCATTCCAGCGATACTATATCATCCTTGTACCGTTCCTGAGCATTTTCCAGTCTGTTGCCCTTGTATATCTGTGGCAGACAGTGGTAAATGGGATAAAAAACAGGACTGCCGGTAGCGGCAGTCCTCAAGCAGGCTGATCAGAGCTTTTTCCGGAAAACCCGGTGGTTTTTATACGCCCTTCCCCCGACGTTCTGAAGATCTTTGCGCATCTGAACGGCAGTCTCGGCGACCTGTGTCAATTCCGCATGTTCAAAGCTAAAATCCTCAATGGTATTTTGCATCTCAGAATAAAGCAGGGCGGCTCCACCCCGGCCGTGGTACTCCGGCAATACGCCGGCGCCATTGAGGGCAACAACTTTCGCCTTTTTCATTTCCATCATCATGTCGATGATGCCCCACAGGGTGATCTTCCCGCCGTGACGCTGTAAGGCGGCAGAAATATCCGGGAAGGCCAACAAAAAGCCTACGATCTTATCGTTATATGTGATGATCTTGACCAGTTTCGGATCAAGTACGGAAAGTAGGTTATCGAGCAGCAGTTTGATCTCGCCATCTGTCAGCGGGTAGTATTCCCAATTGTTGACAAATGTATCGTTATACGCGTGGCCGATCGCGTCAGCCATTTTGACGATTTGGCGTTTGTTCTTGAACTGAACCACCTTGAAAGAACCGCGTTCCCGTACACGGCGGGCAATCTCCTGCGCCTTTTCCGGCAGGCGGAAATTCTCCCTTGAGAGATAGCAGGAAACAAAGTCGACTTCTTTTTCGAAACCAATATTCTCCAGCAATTTCGCGTAATACTCGAAGTTGTAATTCATCATGACCATCATCTGGCGTTCTTCAAAACCTTCCACCAGAATACCATAACCATCGAACGCGGAGAAACCTTTGGGACCTATCAGAGTATCCAGTCCACGCGCTTTTACCCAATCAAAAACCCGGGCAAAAAGGGCGTTGGCAGCTTCCTGGTCATTTTCGATCTCAAATAAATAGAATTGGGCGTTCTTAACCTTATGGTAATTATTGAACGACCGGTTCTCCATGGCAGCAACCCGCCCCACCATGCGTCCGTCTCTGTAAACGGCAAAGAAATCCGCGTCATTAAGTTCATAAAAAGGGTGCTTCTTTTTGTTCAGCATTAATTTAATGTCATTGATAAAAGGCGGTACCCATTGCGGGCAATCTTTATAAAGACGGAACGGCAGCATCACAAACTCTTCGACCTGCTGCTTGTTGGATAGATCGATTTGCTCAACAGTGACCATTTTTCCTCGCCATTTTTAATTGAAATAACACCGATTCGAAGAAGCAGATACCCGAAAGTATACACCGCATGGTAATAAAGATTAAGGTTAGATTAAATGGATAAAACCCCATCATCCGGGGAAAAATTAAATATTTCGCTCGAGGTTGATAACTACTTCTGGTCCGAACCTGTCAGGATCACTTCCACCGGGGTGCCAATTCCAGCACTCAGAACATTCGCGGCATTCCCGTTAACAATGCAGATGCTCAACCGTCCGGCACTATCAATAAGGGCAACCAGTTGACCGGGTTTCCCATCGGCAAATGTTGATACACAATGCACAATCGTTTTACCTGCCACCCTGACTTTTATATTCTTCAGATCATACCCATCTAGCAAACTCTTTTCCAGGTTTGTTTCCAGGCTGCCGAAATGGTCAACCGCCCAAACTTCGCCGGACCATCCCCTACGGGTTTGTTCCGGAAATGGGACGTTCAGCACTACAGGATTGTCAATTTCCACGCCAAAGTCTTCCAGCGCGGCCCCGGCCGCCAGGTACGCCGCCGCAGGAGCAAACAGGTCTCGTCCGTGAAAAACCGGGCTCACAGGTTCCAACCGGAAATGCGGATTTTCGAGCTTGAACGTACGCAACTGTTTGTGGTTTTCTTTCGCCCTTTTTATCACAAATGTAAAAAGACCATTATCTGGACCTACAAACAGGTAATGCCCGGCACGGATGGCGATAGCCTGCCGGTTTGAACCCACACCCGGATCTATAACAGCCAGGTGGATAGTTCCGGCCGGAAAATACTGATAAGCTCTGTCCAAAGCCAGTGCCCCTGCCCGTATATTTTGCGGGGGAATGAGATGGGTCAGGTCAATGGTCTTCGCGTTGGGCGCGATATCCGCGATGATGCCTTTCATAATCCCGACATAGGGATCACTGATACCAAAATCTGAGAGCAATGTAATTATGGGATGTTCCGGTTTGGTCATAATGATGGCACGATCTTTAGTTTTATTTCCCTGTCAAACACCAATGATAACAAATCTGACTTCTCAATGCCACCTTCCAATTCTTCAACAGACGGAAAAGCCGAGGCACATGAAATTTGGATTCTATCTTTCTTTAGTTTACAAACCAGATCTTTGATTTTCCCCCGGTGCGTTCTATCCAGCCCATCCGCAAGGCGCAGGAAGGCTGCCATGATCTGGACTTTTTTCCGGTCGTCCGGATTGAGTGCGGCGTAATGATCATGTGAAAGGTTTGGCAGCGCTTTCCGGTGATACCGGGCGATGGACCCGATTAGTAGGCGTTCTCGATGATTGAACGGCAAAAGTTGTGTTTCAAGTATGATACGCAAAGAAGTTTTATGGTGATTTCGCCAGCCTTCCACCCAGCCGATATCATGCAAAATGGCCGCCGATTGCAGCAGAAACCGGTCATTTTTATCGAGGTGATGAATGGATTGAAGGTCATCGAACAATCGAAGCGTCAGACGGGCGACGTGGTTGACATGTTCATATTCGCTCTCGCACGTCTTTGCCAGTTCGATCACTGCCGTAAATATCGCGATGTTATCCGAATGCTCGATATCTGTACCTGTCATTTCAGCTCTTCAACCTTTTTCTTGCGCGAAGCAACTGGTTTCTTAACAGGCTCATCCATCTGCGTGACTTCACGCACCACTTCTACCGTTTCTTCAGGTGAAGAAGTGCGCACTGGTTTGTCTTTCTTCGCGGGTTTGGAGTCCGCTTTCCGGGCTGGTTTAAACCCGGTAGAAGACGCTTTTTCTACCAGAATATCATCCAGGCTGATCCCGCGGCGTGTGATCTCAGCAAAAACAGCGGGCAAACCGGCGGCGGTTTGGGCAGCCGCCGCGCTCTCCACATCATAGTCAATCCGGTAGAAATCGACTTCAACCTTATGCTTTTTGATCGATAAAACCGCGTACGATGCCCTTGGATCTCCGTCAAACATACGGCCAACACTTCCCGGATTGATAAAAATTGATCCCCCGGCAAACCGCATAAATGGTTGATGGGAATGCCCGCACAAAATGATATTACAGCGGGCTTTGTGCGCCAGTTCTTTCAAGTGGTCCTGCGGTGTTTCATCGGTCAAAGGCTCGTCAATAGATTCCGGACTGCCGTGAGTCAGCAGGATCTTCCAATCCTTGATCGTCTCTTTGCGGGTTTCAGTCAAATCCTGTAGAAACTTCAGGCTTTTCTTCGATAATTGATGATACGTCCAATCAAATGACAACCATTTCTCCGGTACCATCTTCTCTTTCCACTCCGCGCTCTTCTTTGGGATCTTTAACACGGACTGGTCATAATTCCCAATGATGGACGTAGCCTTCAATTTTTTTAGCAGCAGAATGACCTGATCAGGGTTGGCGCCAAACCCGGTGAAATCTCCCAAACACCAGATGGTCTTTACCTTCAACTCACCCGCGTGCTTTAACACCGCCTCCAGGGCTGGCAAATTGGCATGAATATCTGAAATTAACGCTACCTTCATTGTTCTCCTCCATTTTTGACCTGTTCAATAAGGGATAACGGCATGATTTCTTTTTCCGCGAAGAAAGGAACCTGCAATAACTGGAATAACGAGTCCCAAACTGCTTCTTTTTTCCAACGGTTCCAATTATCTAAAAATGCTTCATACAGCGCTTTGCGATTTTGAGTCCTGTTTTCAAGAAGGTATTGAATACCCGGTTCAAACCTGCCGGCATACCGGTCACGCCCGAAATACGCGATGGTTAAATCCCGCTCTTTTTCAAGGAACAGCGGTAATTCGGCGATCCATACGTCACAATCGTGAATCGAACCGAGGGTTTCCTGCGCGCTTTTCATAATTCCAAGGTGCTGCTTCAATTCATGAGAGTAAATCGAAGAAAAGCATTCCATTGTATACCGCAGGTTTTTTCCTGCTATGCGCATGGCATGCAGGTCTTCGATATTCGCCGGATCTTGTATCCGCTCTTCATATGATTTAAATTTCTCAAAATTCTCACGAATACTTTCAAACGATCGGCGGTATAGCTCCGGCGTATACAGGTACACCGTTTTACTTCGGGCTATCAGACCTGCGCAAGCCGCGCGGATCTCTTCTGCCACGCCGGATGTTTCAAATTCATCCAACCGTGAGACAATCCGGGTTTGCAGGTTTTGACGCCGCATGTTAAGGCGCAATAACAAACGGCGAAAACCCGCTCTCATTTCGGGATCGGGCAGATCTTTCATTATGGTTTGCACCGTAACCGATTGCACATCGATGTCGCGCGTGGCACCCAGCGCGCCGGTCAACCGGCGGACCTTCTCGAGCCACAATCCTCCCCGTTTGGCAGGTAAACAGTCCTGGAATACATCAAGGATCGCCCGAGTACGGCGCGATGAAACACGGGTCTTGTGGACGGCTTCAATATCCTTAGCCGCCCGCACCCCGTCAATTTCGGCCAACAGAATTTCGATCTGGGTTAAAAGCAGACCGGCGGAATAAATGCGGATACTATCTTCCGGTTTTTGTTTCACCAGGGTTTCCTCACTTATCCGCCGGCTGATCCGAGCGTAAAGAAATGACTCACTTATTCAGGCAAGCGTTCGAACAATCCTTTTACCTGGGCTTTTAGATCGCCGAAAACAGCCTGAACCGGACGGGTCGCGTCGACACTGACAAAACCGAATTCTTCTGACATTTTGTCAAATTGCTCAATCAGTTTTCCCTGGTACGAAACAAAGCTGTCATAGATATTATCCGCGCAGCGAATGTCCATGCCGGATTCCCAGTAATCAAAACCGCGTCCATGAACCAGCCTTGCGACCAGTGAATCAACATCCGAACGCATATAAATGACAAGATCAGGTTTCAAGGCAAACCCGTATATGGAGCGGGCGCGATCCGGATCAGCTCCGCGAACAATATCACGGGCAATGATCGAGAAGAAATAGCGGTCTGACAACACTATGAAGCCAGCTTTGAGTGCCGGAATGATCTGGTTTTCCAGGCGATCCGCGAAGTCTGTGGCATAGAAAAGGCTCATAGTCAGCGGGCTGAGCGTGTGACCATTTTTTGCGGCTTCCAATCCCACCTGGGTCAAAGGTGACCTATGCAGGCCGGTATCGCTTACCGCGTATCCTTCATCTTCCAACCAGCGCCGCAGCAATTGTATCTGAGTTGACCGCCCCACACCATCGGTGCCTTCAAGGACGATCAATTTCCCTTCCAACTCCTTCAAGGGATGATACGGGAAACCGGCACCATAATAATCGACTGAATGCATGCCTGCCTCCCTTTACGCGACTACCGCTGAACGGCGACGAGTGCGGACCAATGGATTGGGAAGCCCTTCCCAGCCCCGCAACATTTTGGTAACCAACTGGCGGACGACTTTCTGCTCTTTTTGCACAGACGAAGTGCCGTCAAGAACGGTCATCCCGAATTCATCCACCATCTTTTCATATTCATCAATAACCCGCTGCTGGAATAACCTGAAACTGGTTACTTTGTTGTCAGATAATCCCAGGTCCATGCCAGCTTCGTAATACTTGATCTTCGCACGGCTCGAAAGGATCCGGTCAACCGCCACATCCAACGGAACACGGAAATATAGTGTGAGATCGGGCATGGGGGCAAAGGAATACAGGCTGCGCACCCATTGTGGATCCACACCGCGGGCAACATCACGGGCGAACGCGGTGAACGCGTAGCGGTCAGCCAGCACAATGCCGCCAGCCTTCAATAGAGGGAAGATATAGCGTTCCCATCGGTCTGCGAAATCTGTGGCGGTCATAAGGCTGAAGGTGGTTGGCGTGAACATCTTCTTTTCCTTCGCCATACGTGATGTGGATTTGACCAGATCCGAACTGTTCCACTCACTGAAATAAACGGAATGCCCTTTGGATAGCAGCCATTTATGTAAGAGATCTATCTGCGTTGATTTACCGCTGCCGTCGATTCCTTCTACGACGATCAGTTTTCCCTTATAGTTACCTGTCGATAACATTTATCTCCTGCCTTTGCCTGCAAACAAGATTTATTAACTATTATAGTGCAATGGATATTATTCCGTATCCTCATCGTCTGACGAGTCCATTTCCATTAATTCGCCAGTGGTGATGAATACTGTCCGTTCACAAATATTAGTCACACGATCTGCCAGGCGCTCCAGGTTGTGAACAACCCAGAGGAGGAGATTGATCGATTCAATTGATTGAGGATCGGCGATCATCTGGTGGATGAGCTCATGGTAGATTTCGTTGTAAAGCGAATCAACCGCCACATCTTCTGCGGGTATTTTACTCGCGACCCGGGAATCTTCATTAACAAACGCGCTTAACGCGCGGTGCAACATCCCAACGCCCAACTCACCCATCCGTTCAATCTCCCGGATTGGAACAGGCAATTCTGTATCACCCAGCCGCATGGTTACTTTCGCTATGCCCTTGGCATAATCACCCATGCGTTCCAATTCAGTAATAATCTCCAGAATAGCCGCTAGAAACCGCAAATCGTGGGCCATCGGTTGTTGCGTGGCGATGGTGATAATGATGGCGTTTTCAATCGCGTACCGTTTATCGTTGATCAATATATCGTCATCATAAAGTACCCGGGCTGACTTTACATCCCGGTTTTTTAAAGCGGAAATCGAGTTCAATGTAGCTTCTTCAACCATACTTCCAAGCAACAGAACCTCATCCATTAATTGTTTGATCTGGTGTGTAAGCAATTCGCGTGTCATATATTCACCTGGCTCTTCTCTGTCACCCGATTTTTAACCATAACGGCCGGTGATGTAATCTTCGGTCCGCTTGTCATGCGGATTTGTGAAGATATGGCTGGTCTCACCGTATTCTACCATGAGGCCTGCCCTGTCTGAATCCATGGTGAAGAATGCCGTATAGTCTGACGCGCGCGCGGCCTGCTGCATATTATGGGTAACAATGATGATGGTATAGTCCTTCGATAATTCGCGCATCAAATCTTCAATTTTCAGTGTAGCGATAGGATCCAGCGCTGAACAGGGTTCATCCATAAGGATGATATCCGGCTTGACAGCCAACGCGCGCGCGATGCACAACCGTTGCTGCTGTCCGCCCGAAAGGGATAATCCGGATTTCTTCAGGTGATCCTTAACTTCATCCCACAGGGCTGCCTGCCGCAGAGCGTGTTCCACCGGTTCGCTCAAGTCGCCTTTCATGCCGTTGATCCGCAATCCCCAGGCTACGTTATCAAAAATGGATTTCGGGAACGGGTTGGGTTTCTGGAAAACCATACCAATTCGTTGCCGAACCTGAACGGCATCAACGTCATCCGCGTAGATGTTATGCCCTTGAAATGTGATCTGCCCTGTGACATGACAGGTGGGAATAAAATCATTCATACGGTTGAAAGAACGCAGGACAGTGCTTTTCCCGCATCCAGAAGGTCCGATGATCGCTGTGATCTTGTTTGGATTTATCTTCATGAAGACATTTTTTACAGCCCTGAAATTGCCGTAGAAAATGCTCAGATCTTCCGCGTCGATAATGGTTGGAATTGTTTGTGTTTGTGGTGTACTCATGAAATCCGCCTGGTAAAGCGGTTGCGCATTAGGATGGCAAACGCATTAAGAGATAACAGTAGAACTAATAATACCAGAATGGCCGCCGCGGCGATGTTGCGAAATTCTTCCTGCGGGCGGGTAGTCCAGTTGTAAATCTGGATTGGCAATGCGGTAAAGCGGGAGAATAAGCCGCTCGGATCTTTATTGATGAAGGATGATGCCCCGACAAGGATGAGGGGTGCCGTTTCTCCGATCGCGCGGGATATTGCAAGAATAGTTCCCGTCAAAATTCCGGGTAACGCCGAAGGCAAAACATGGTGCCAGATGGTCTGCCACTTGGTTGCCCCGAGGCCGTAACTGGCTTCGCGCAGTGATTTAGGAACGGCCCGAATCGCTTCCTGCGCGTTGATGATCAAGATGGGAAGGATCAATAAAGCCATGGTCAGCCCGGCAGACAGGATCGTCCGCCCGCTTGTCTCACCGCCGCCAAGGAAGCCGCCGCTGGTGAAAAAACCGATTCCCCGCACAAAAATTGCCAGTCCGAGAATACCATAGATGATTGACGGAACACCGGCCAGGTTGTCAATATTCGTCTGGATGATTCGGTTAATCCGGTTGGTCTCCGCGTATTCTTCCAGATAAATTGCCGCGCCTACCCCGATAGGAAACGCTGTAATAATGGTGATCAAAATGATCCATAATGATCCGAAAATAGCCGTGCGGACACCCGCCAGTTCCGGTGTGCTGGACATGCTTCGGGTGATGAATTGCGGGTTGATCCATGCTTTAAATTCCACCCGGGAGTTCGGATGTTTTTCTAAGGCGTTCTGCCTGATCTCATCGCGATGCAGTATTGATTCATCCAGATGGTAGCTATCCAAAACCGCCGGTTTGACTACTTCAGCAATCACCAGATCAACCAGATCTTCCTGGCTCCGGGCAGTGAAAGGTAATTCTCTGTTGATCGTCTTATACCGGTTACTTGTCAGGTTCTTTTTCAAAATGGCGATCAGGTCTTCCGATGTGGTTTGTTCCAATGGCAAGGAAGATAATGTGGATGGATCAACGGTGTCTTCCACAACGACCAATCCGAATGCCTGATTGACAATACTCAAAACAAGGATCACAAGGATAACAATGGCTGCTACTGTAGACAGGTAAAAAATCCCGCGCCATACACGGCTGTCACGATGACGTTTTTTCAGAGTGCTAACGATTTCTTCATCTGATGGGTATATTTGGCTCATTCGTAAACCTCACGATATTTCGCGGAAAGCTTGCGGCTCAAGATATTTAACCCCAGGGTTACAAGGAACAGCATGAGACCAATGGCAAAGATGCTGTTGTAATCAGGCGTGTCGTACCCCACGTCGCCGCCGCTGATACGCGCGATATATCCGGTCATCGTTTCTGCTGCTTTGAACGGATTGAACGTGAAATTCGATCCCGAACCGGCCGCGATGGCAACGATCATTGTCTCTCCAATCGCGCGGGAAACAGCGATGATGAATGCCGCGATGATCCCTGACAAAGCAGCCGGGACAACGATCTGGGCAGCCGTTTCCAAACGGGTGCTGCCAAGGCCGTACGCCGCTTCACGCAATGACCGCGGTACGGCGGATAGCGCGTCTTCACTCATTGAACTGACCAACGGCAGGATCATAATTCCCATTACCAATCCTGCTGATAGCGTGTTGTAGATCTCCACATTATTTTCGCCAAAAATCCCGCGCAGCAGCGGGGTCATAAAAGTCAACGCGAAATATCCATACACAACCGTAGGGACTCCCGCCAAAATTTCCAGAACAGGCTTCAAAATACTGCGTATCTTTGATGACGCGTATTCGCTTAGAAAAATAGCTGCCGAAAGGCCAACCGGTAACGCAACAATCATGGCAATCGTAGTTGTCAACAGGGTTGACACAGCCAACGGCAATACTCCGAACTCACCGATAGATGGCTGCCAGCGGGTGTTGGTAAAGAACTCCCAGAGGCTCACATCAGGATTGGAGAAGAACAACATCGATTCCTTTCCAAGCTCAAAAACGATACCAATGGTTGTCAGGATGGAAACAAATCCACAGAAAAAAAGAAATCCCTGGATGAACACCTCATTCCAGCGTTTCTTCTTTCGTAAAAATCCCGGGGATTTAATTGTAGCTGCCGCAGCGAGGGTTCCAATGGGTTGATTCATGGTTTGTTCACGCATGGTTTCTTCTTTACGTATTAGCTGGCCGGTGTTTCCACCGGCCAGCCAGCGATATGGAGATTTTTTCTGATCTTGAAATTATTTCAAAGCGTCCAGCAGTGCCTGTTTTGAGGCATCCATGGCTTTTTCGGAAGCCGGGAAGTAGCCCACTTTTTCGATCACTTTGTCAACATTGGTCAGGTAGTAGCTGATAAAACCGGCAACCTGGGGTTTGGCTTTGAGGATGGCCGCGTCGGAGTAGATGAACAGCGGGCGGGAGAGAAGGTACTTGCCTGATTCAGCGGTCTCGAAGGAAGGAGCAACATCATTGATGGATACAGCGTTCAGTTTGTCCTGCTGCTGCTGGAAGTAAGCGAAACCGAAGTAACCGATGGCGTACTGGTCGCCCTCCACACCCTGCACGAGGACGTTGTCATCTTCAGAGGCCTGAGTATTTTTGGCGTTCAAGAGCAGTTTCTTGGCTTCATCAACGGTTTTCAGCTTCAGGGGTTTCTGGATAACAACTTCAGCGAAGAATTCAAATGTGCCGCTGTCGGTGCCGGGAACGAACCGCTTGATCGGCTGGGCAGGCCACTTGGGGTTGACATCAGACCACTTTTCGGCAGTGGTGAAGATCTTGCCGAGTTCTTCGGTGGTGACATTCTTCAGGAAGTCATTTTTCTTGTTCACGACGATAGTGATGGCATCGGTGCCAACGCGGAATTCGACGGGTGTGCGGGCAGGATTCAGCTTGCCGCAGTTCTCAACTTCTTCTTTCTTGATGCCGCGGCTGGCATTGGCGATATCAGTTTCACCGGTCTTGCAGAAGCGTTCGAAACCGCCACCGCTGCCGATAATGTCATTTTTGATCTCACCGGCAAATCCATCCTGCACAAACATTTCCTGGATGGCTTCGGACAGAGGGCCAACGGTGGATGAACCGGCGGAATAGATGTCACCCTTTAGTGTGGAGGGATCAACTTCCGGAAGTTCAATATTGGCAACGGGGGCGGCTGGCGCGAATCCGGCAAGGAACATACTGGCAGCCACAAGAACAGAAACTAAAACAAATAAATGGGAACGCATTTCTTCACTCCTTTGTGATTTATTCATTGGCCTAATCTTATCCCGCCAAGTTTAAGGAGCATGGAAGGGTATGTTAACAATTGGATAACAATACTGAAAATAAGGTTAAAAAACGATCGGGCTCTATTTGAGCCCGATCGTAAATAATAAAACCAGGTTGACCACTTACCCGGTAATCACCGGCAACAGAAAAGAAACCGTAGTTCCCTGATTGACCTGACTCTCAGCCCAAATTCGCCCGCCATGAGCTTCAACCAGATGACGAGCGATGGAAAGCCCCAGACCGGTACCCCCGCCGGAACGTGCTTTATCAGCTTTGTAAAACCGCTCAAAAATACGCGGCAGAGATTCCGGGTCTATACCAACCCCGGTATCCTTAACAAAAACCACCACACCCTCATCAGATTTATACGCTCCGCAGGTGATTATTCCACCTGGCAGCGTAAATTTGATCGCGTTGTGCAGCAGGTTGACGATCACCTGGACCATTCGACTGAAGTCAACAGATACTTTAGGAAGATTATCTTCCACATTTTTTTCAATGGACAACCCGGCTCGTTGCGCCTGCAGAACCATGCGGTCTACCGCCTTGTCCACCAGATCGCCCGGTAAAACCAACCGGTTCTCCAGCGGAACCCTCCCGGATTCGATCCGTGATAGCTCCAGCATTTCTTCCACCATCTGGGCCAAAGTATCGATCTCAATGTCCATGCGTTCCAGGAAGCGTTGGGCGGCAGGAGGATCTTCTACAGCCCCCTCACGCAATGTTTCCGTTAACGCCTTCATGGATGCCAGTGGAGTCCGCAGTTCGTGTGAGACATTCGAAATGAATTCCCGGCGCAAAGATTCCAGTTTGCGGATACGTGTCATATCCTGCAATATGAGCAAAACCGCGCCGGGCATGCCCGAATCCATCATCGCGGCTCCAGCCTGAACAAACATCTTTTCAAGGCTGATCTCATAACTCGCGGTCTGGGGTTCTCCGGTCTCTTTGCAGCGCTGCCAGAGTTCCACCAATTGATGATGGCGCACTACTTCTACAAGAGACCGACCCAACACATCAGTGGACGTGGTTTTGAACATTTGCTCGGCAGCCGGATTTATCAACTGGATGGTTCCATCTTGTCCGGCAATCAAAATCCCATCCGCCATATTATTAAGCACAGCCGCCAGTTTTGTGCGCTCCCCCGATAATTCGGCGATCTGCGAATGTAACTGGTGACTCATATCATTAAATGCCTGATTCAAGCGGGATATTTCATCCACGTCCTCATTGATCGGTTTCCCCAAAAACGGTGCCTTCTTGATCACACTGGAGAGTTGACGCACAGGTTGGGTGGTCCAGTTTGTGATCCAGATCGCTAGCAGGACCGCCAGAACAGAGGCTATCAACGTGACCCAAATGATTGCTTTATTCAATGCCCAAACACTGGCATCCACCTCAGTGAGAGGAATGGACAGACGGGCAACCGCGATAACGGAGTCACCCGATTTTACCGGGGCCGCCGCGTAAAGATATTGTTTTCCTAGAGTGCTTGATATACGGGTAGCGGTCGCTTCATTACCCTGCAAGGCAGATTGGACTTCTGACCTCTGCAGGTGATTCTCCATTCCGGTGGGATCGGTCTTCGATTCACCCGCCACTGTACCATCCGGCAGTATGATGGTTATCCGCGAATCCATCAGCACAGCTTTGGAGGTGACATACTCCTCCATGTCTACGCTACTTGTGTTTGACTGTAACATCCGGGTTACATCAAACGCCAATCCCCGGGCTTCAGCCAACAGACGGGTTTCAAGATTTTGTGTATACAGAGTTTTCTGAGTACCAGAGACAGCCAGGTTAAGGCCGGTCATCACGGCCAGGATGAGAATGATATAAGGCAGGGTAAATCGGGTGAACAAAGATCGTCGCATTCGCTTATCCTTCGAACCGGTATCCGGCTCCCCTTACGGTAACAATCCTTTCCGGTGTGGCCGGATCCTTTTCAATTTTCTCGCGCAGCCAGCGGATATGAACGTCAACCGTTCTGCTATCGCCAATAAAGTCCCATCCCCACACTTTTTCCAGAATATGCTCCCGGGTTAATACCTGCCCACGGTGTATAGCCAGGAAATGCAGCAATTCATATTCCTTGGGTTTCAATGCCAGTGGTTTTGTCTCAAATAATACTTCACGACGGATCGTATTTATTTCCATGTTTCCAAAACGCAACGCGCCGCCCGCGGGTTGTGTTATACCGGCTGATTTGGCCGCCGCGTCTTCATGGATCAACCTGACACGGCGCAACATCGCTTTTACCCGTGCCATTAGTTCACGCATGCTGAATGGTTTGGTCAGGTAATCATCAGCTCCAACCTCCAGCCCTACCACCCGGTCAATCTCGTCATCACGGGCCGTGAGCATCAGCACCGGGGTATTCATTTCCTGGCGTAAGGTTCGGCAAACTTCAAAACCGTCCATTTCTGGAAGCATAATATCGAGCAAGATCAGGTCAGGTTTCAACTCACGGGCGGATTTCAACGCGTCACCGCCGGTCGCTGCTGCGTGCACTGTGTAACCCTGTTTCTTCAGGTTATACGCCAGAGTTTCCTGGAGAGATATCTCATCCTCAACCACCAGAATTGTCTCGGCCATCTTCGCTCCTCATATCCTCTAACAACGTCAACAGGGAAGCTGTTATCACACCGCGTGAAAAATCCCGTTTGACCAATTCCTGTCCATTATGCCCCATTTTTTCACACTCTCCGGGAGCGTTAACCATTTGTTTAACTACTTCCGACAGAGCGATGGGATCACCCGGGGTGGCGAACCGGCCGGCGTCGGCTTTTTCGACCAGTTCCCGGATCACACCATCAATACATAGGAGAACCGGCTTGCCGGCGGCCATGGCGTCAAATACTTTGTTGGGATATGTTGTTTTATACCATTCTAGCGGCTTGAGAATAGCGAGGCAAATCGTGGCACCTGCGAATACATCCGCGATGCCATTTTTTGTGACGGGCGGTTCGAAAAACACGTTTGTCAGCCCCATATCGGCTGCCTGATGCATCAAGTTGTCTTTTTCCTTGCCGTCCCCCACCAGTACAAAGGCGATATCCTGCCGGTCTTTCAATAAATTGGCGGCATCCAGTACAACTCCGAGATCATTGGATATGCCATGCGCCCCGGCATACAGCACAACCTTTTTACCATCCACGCCCCAGGCTTTTCGTTGTTCATTCCCACGGTCAGATTGAAACATCTCTACATCCGCGCCGTTGGGGATCAACCGCACAGACTTCGCGCCCCGGACTTTGACATAATCCAGATACCCCGGTGAATTGACGATCACCTGGTCAGCATGCGAGTAAAGAAAACGCTCCAACCAGCGTGACATCGCGATGATCACCGGGTTTTTCAACACACCCACGGCAATGGCAAATTCCGGCCATAGGTCGCGTACTTCAAAGAGGAATAACGCGCCTTTCAGCCGCGCGGCCAGCCAGGCCGTTATGCCCTGAAAAATAGGGGGAGACGTTCCCCAAACAAAATCCACCTTCCGGACCGACATGGCGGCAAAGAAGGACGAGACCATAAAGCTGATGAACGTTACGATCCGGTGGAAGAAACTGCGGTGCCAGGCCGCATACGTGTAAGCCCGCAAAATGACGATACCATTCGCGTCCACCTGACGGTCGATCCATTTGCCACGGCCACTGGACTTACCGGTAAGGTAATTTACAGGGCTGGCTATGACGGTGACATCATGTCCCTTTTCGCGAAGATAGCGAGCCATTTCGTAGTGGCGTGTTCCACCGGCATCTTCAAGGGATGAAAACGCTTGATGAATAATGAGAATATGCACGGGGCTATTCTATCAGACTTGAATTTCTGTCACGAAAGTGATTGGGAGTTGTCCCCTAACAATCACCCGGTACGAAATAGCCGGTTCCTTAACCCCGTATGTGGGCGAATACCACCCGAACCGGGTTAGGTCACGGGTCGTCTTGCTCTCATGGCTGCTGGTATACACCATGCCTCCCATACGGATGCGCTGGTGCTCGATCTGATCGGAGTTATCGGCGGTTACAGTGGAAATAGACAACAGTATTTCCGGTTTGGATTCTTCCCTGTGCAGCCGAAGGGCATCCATATCCGTATTATTGAAATGCAGGGGTGGCAGCAGCCAATTCAGCCAGACTTCCTGCTCCGGTGGTGTTCCCCTGCCGGTAAACTGGATCTCATCAAAGACCCGGCATAATGACCGGTTGACCAGTTCTACCCGCCGTTTGTGGATTACGCAATACTGTTTGAAGCCATCGTGGGAAACCGTTACCGCGTAACCGCCGGGTTCTTCTTTTTCAGATGTCACCTTCGGCCAATCCAACCAGAGGAAACACCCGGCACGGGTCATCTGGTCTTTGCCCATAATGGAAACAGTATTATGCACAGCCGTGCCTGCAAGTACATTGTCCCATGGTGGTTCGGCGTTGTATTGGAACGTACCGGCATCCAGCAGCAGCGGATAACCGTCCCGCCAAATCTCCGTGTGCAGCAGATCAGCCTGCCCCGGCCGATGACGGTATTCTGGTGCGAAGATAATGACCGACGTAGAGCCTTCCGTCAGTCTGCGATAGGACTTGATCTCGACCATCGGTTGCTCGAGGACTATGGCATCCGGTTTCCTTCCGGCGAGGTATTCAAACCAGAGTGACATTTCATCCGCGTCGCCCGTTGGTTCCGCAAGGCCAAAGAACCGGCTGGTGGCTTCCACCACAGGCCGGTAGTCGTCAAACGGCCGGCCGGTCAATGGAAGAATATACGCGCCGTCATTGTGACCATAGTTGGGGACACGTCCGGTTTCGGGCATGGTCAGGCCAGCCAGCCACGCGGTGGCCGCCGCCAGTTTGATCTTGCTTTTCTCCGGGAATTCATCACCCGCGCGAAGGCTTACCGATCTCACCCACAGGGCGGTTTGCAGCATCAGCCGGTGGTAATTGGTGGAATACTGGGCGTAGGTGCCGTCATCATCAATCTGGTCTTCAAGAGCCTGATGGAATGTATTCCACCCGGATTTCTTCCAGCGCTTCGCTTCGGTATGTTCCGGCAGGAACACCCCGGCGGTGTACAACCCGGCCGCTTCTACCAGAAGGTGGTTGTTCTGCTGACTGCGCGCGTAGACCAGCGTCGGCGGGATGCGCCGGGCGTGGTCAATGACTGCCTGAGCCAGGCTATGCTCCCACCCCGATGGCAGATCCGGGTCTCCCCGGAATACTTCGTGGAAATAGACCAGCGCCAGAATACGTAGGGCAACTTCCTGCCCGTTCATCCAGTTCGGCCCGCAATTGACAGGGTTCTTATTCAGGAAGTTTTCGAGCAGATTCCAACTCTGTATCCCCAACGATTCAACTTTTCCCGAAGCTTTTACTCGCCCCAATGTAAAAACCCATCCCAGGCGTGCAGGCTCCCAGATGAATTTGATATCCTTCTCCGGCAATGGGATTTTGTGCTGTTCAAATTCCGTCCAGTGAGAGGCTGTATCCAGATCGTCGCGAAAAATTTCCACGATTGTCTGCCCGAATATCCTGCATTTTCCCTGCAGGATCATGGAGGCTTCGCGAAGGCATTCATCCACATCCTCCGGGTGATCGGAAAAAAAGGCGGCCAATTGACCGGGACCGGGTGTAGCACTGTCCTCACGCCATCGGTAGGAGGCATCCGGGCAGGCGTGCGAACCGGGGGGCGTTAGGCGCCGGTAGTGCCCGATGGCCAGCCCAAAGCGGTACAGGGCAACCTGCAGTACTGGCGCAAGCCCTACCAGCCGGATTGTTTTCCAACCCCGTACCAGTGAATTCATAATTCCTCCGGTTATATCAACGCTGACCGGTTATCTGCGACGCCGCCTGAATACTTGCCAGAGAGGAGGTATAAAGCTGTTCGTATGGAATGGAAGGCGCCGCACCCTTTTTTACCGCATCGACAAAAGCCTTCCAGGCAGCCTGATGACCCTTATCCTGGCGCAGCACGGAGCGTGTAACGGTTTTCGCACCCCCGGACCATAATTGCAGTTCACGGTAATCTTCCAGAATGGCGCTCTGTCCACCGCTGTGCACTTCGAGCCGTTCCTTCGGCAGGCCTTTATCGCCATTGGCCAGGTAGATCACCTGAGCCAGTGAGCCGTTGGGGAATGTAAGACTGATCAGCACATTGTCGCTATGGTAGCGACCGGAATCCGGCAGAGCTTCCGCGACAACCTTCTGTGGAGCCTCGCCCGCCAGGAATACCATGTAATCGATGAAATGACACCCCTCACCCACGATACGTCCGCCTCCCTGTAAGGGATCATGAAGCCAGTGGCTGGATGGGATAAATCCGGCATTCACGCGATATGTGGCCATGAACGGCTCATTGCATGCGGACAGGAATTTATTCAACCGGATGGAAAGCGGTGAGAATCGCCGGTTGAATCCAACGGAAAGCATCCCGGCGGATTCCTTATTAAGTTGAGCGAAAATGGTGTCAAGATCTTCCACAGACATGGCCAGCGGTTTTTCACAATACACGTTCTTGCCGGCTTTCAGCGCGGCCAGCACCTGGCGCGCGTGATGCTGGTGACGAGTTAACACCAACACAGTGTTGATATCGGAGTTCTCTAGAATCTTGTTCTCATCCGTTGACGCGAACTGGAAGCCAAAACGTTTGGCCGCCGCCTGCGCGGTGACGCCGCCCGCGGAGGCAATTCTCACCATCTCCACTCCGCCAACTTTCTTAATAGCTGGCAATAACGTGGCATTGGCGTAGTTGCCGGCGCCAAGCACGCCTATACGCACGTTCTCTACCGGTTTTCCGGTTGCACGCGGAGTGACCTCGATTGTACGGCGGTATTCTGCCGGCTGCGCGGGAGCGGTATACGTCATCAACACGCCCAGGAATGGTTCGCCGGTCTTTCCGGTGATCAGGTCATAGGCTTTTTCCGCCTCGGTGATCGGAAACCGGTGCGAGATCAGGGGTTTCAAGTCAATGCGGCCATCCGCCAGCAGGTCGACTATGGACTGGATGTTCCGTCCTTCCGTCCAACGCACATACCCTGCGGGATAATCCTTGCCGCGTTCTTCATATTCCGAGTCATAGCGGCCCGGTCCATAGGAGCGTGAGATGCGAAGGTCAATTTCTTTTTCGTAAAACAGCTTACGCTTGAGGTTCAAACC
Source organism: uncultured Leptolinea sp. (assembly GCA_964404415.1). Classification (GTDB taxonomy): domain Bacteria; phylum Chloroflexota; class Anaerolineae; order Anaerolineales; family Anaerolineaceae; genus Leptolinea. The sequence goes on from CAYOKC010000002.1 coordinate 26,750, forward strand.
CACCGCGCCCACCGCCACCACCACGGCACGGTCACGCGCGATCTTTGATGCCAGGTCCACCGGATCATCGGACGCGGTATCCGCGCAGATCAACACTATATCAGCGCCTTTGCCATTGGTGAAGGCAGTGCAAGCGGATTCCGCTTCAGAAACCTCTACCGCTTTAAAACCCATGGATTGCGCCAGTTGAACACGTTGGGGATTGGTCTCAATACCAATTATGGAACAGCCGGCCGCGCGGGCGATCTGCGCTGCCAGCAATCCCAGCAGCCCCATGCCGATGATCGCCACGCTTTCGCCAATCTGTGGAACGGCAAGCCGGAAACCGTGCAAAGCGATGGCGCCCAGCGTTGCAAACGCCGCCTGGTCCAGGTCAACATTATCCGGTACTTTTGCCAGCAGGTTTTGCGGTACCACCTCCAGCTCCGCGTGGACGGCAAATCCGCCACCGGCGCATGCTACCCGGTCACCCACCGAAAAACCGGCGAGTCCGGGACCTATTGCTTCAATAAAGCCGCTGGAAGAATACCCCAGCACCATGGGTTGGTCGAGCTTATTGAAGGCGGCATCCAATGCCGTGAGCGGACCTTCCTTGAGGGCTTTATCGATCACCTGTTTGGCAAGGTCAGGCCGTGAGCGTACTTTATCCAGCAGGTTCTTGCCTGCAAAATCGACCACCATACGTTCGGTGCCGGCGGATACCAGCGAATACGCGGTGCGAACCAGCGCGGTGCCGGGGCGAACAAACGGGTCGGGAACGTCTTCCACCCGGGTTTTTCCATCATGCATGGACTGCAAAACCTGTTTCATAGGACCGTCCGAAAATGTTCAGAATAAAAATAATAATGATATCAATTGGAAAAATATTGCAGCGCCAGACGCAGCCGGGTTTCCACATCCGAAGCTGATCCTCGCGGAATGGATTGGATGGCTGCCTGCGCTTCCACAATTGAATAACCCAGTCCGGTAAGCGCGTCCAACACTTGCGCGTCGATTTCAATTGTACCCGGCTCGCCGCTAACGATATCCGCGCTTTTCAGTTTTCCCTGAAGGTGGATCACGATCTGCTGGCCTGTTTTCTTGCCTACACCGGGTACACGGGTGAACAAGTCTGCCTGTTCGGCAGCTACAGACCGCCGGATGGCATCCGGTGACATACTGGACAGGATAGCCAGCGCAGTGCGCGGGCCAACCCCGGTGACACCCAGCAGCAAATTGAACAGATCGCGGAGTTCTTCGGTCTCAAAGCCGAAGAGCGTGAGGGCGTCTTCCCGAACTACCAGGTGTGTGAACAAAAAAACCGGATCGCCGATAACGGTGCGCAATGAAAGGTCATGAGTGGTAAATATTTTAAAACCAATACCCCCGGTTTCCACCACCAGGTTATCGTCACCCTTACCTATCACATCTCCCCGAACGGCTGCGATCATTGACTATCTCCAGTGTATTACTTCGCGTCACGGCGTTGATTGAAAATTTCATACAGTGTGATGGCCGTGGCTTCCGCCAGGTTCATCGAATCGACATGCCCGACCATGGGAATGGTCACACAGACGTCACACAGGTTTGTCAACGCCTGAGTGAGGCCCTCCCGCTCGCTGCCCATGATCAAAATGAGTGGATCGGGATACTTCTGATTATGATAATCCTTCGCCCCCGGAACGGCAACCGCCCCGACCAGGGAAACACCGTGCTTTTTCTTCCATCGGGTGAAAGATGCGGTATCCGCGCGGACAAGCTGTTCGTGGAACACGGCCCCGGTTGACGCCCGAATCGCTGTCGGATCATACGGGTCTGTGCATTGGTCCAGCAGAAACACCCCCTTACCTCCGCAGGCATCGAGTGTGCGCAAGATCGTCCCCAGGTTGCCCGGGTCGGCAATACGGTCCAGAGCTACCCACAGGTCACCTTTGTCGATTTGGACGTCTTCCAGATCACTGAAATTCTGCCGGATGACAACACCCATTCCCTGCGGGTTTTCCTTGCCTGAAAGGGTAGCGTACACATCCCGGGTTACGTCCATTACCTCTATACCGGCTTTCTCAGCCTGGTCAAGCAATTCTCCGGCAAAATCACTGTGCAATAATTCGGCACAGATCACTACCAGTTGAACGTCATCAACCCGGATGAAGGCATCACCGCAGGCGCGTAATCCTTCCACCCAGGCAAGGCCGCTTTCAGCGCGAAATTTTCGATCGCGCAATTTTCGGATGTCTTTGATACGTGAGTTGGAAGTGCTGGTGATAACTGTCATAACTAGCGCCCTTCCAGCATTCGGTAGCGGTAGGATGTGCTGTGACAGATCGCCACAGCCAGCGCGTCAGCCGCGTCATCCGGCCGGGGGATGTCATCCAGGTTTAAAATGGCTTTCACCATTAACTGCACCTGGGATTTGTCCGCCCCGCCATAACCGGCGATTGCCTGTTTGATTTCCATCGGGGTGTATTCTGACAAATGCACCTTACGCTGTGCCAGCGCCAGTAGAATGACGCCCCGTGCCTGCCCTACAGCCAGCGCGGTTGTTACATTACGTGAAAAAAAAAGCTTCTCCACAGCCGCCGTATCGGGGCTGTGGAGAGAGATTAATTCAAGTATTTCGGTATGAATGGCCAGAAGCCGCTCTTCCGGATTGGTGTTTTTGGGTGTGCTGATCACGCCATAGGTGACTGCCTGCAGGTCGCCATTCTCGCGAACGCGAACCAGACCGTAACCGGTGGTAGCTGTACCGGGATCAACACCCATGACCAGCATGGCGAACTATTCGTTCTCCATTGCCGCCATGGCCTCCTCAGAAATGTGCAGGTTGGAGGACATCGACTGCACATCGTCCAGTTCTTCCAGGGCATCTAGAATTTTCATCACAGAGACGGTTTTGTCCAGATCGAGGTCCGTTTCCTGGGTCGGAACGAAACGCAGTTCCGCTTCGTCGATGGTGATATGTTCCGCCTGCAAACGGTCAGAGATCGTTTTGAAGGATTCAACGGGGGCGAAAATTTCGATTTCATCGTCTTCGCTGGTCACGTCATCCGCGCCGGCATCGACTGCCAGTTCGAATATTTTGTCAAAATCGTTGCCAGCCGCGGGGATGGAGAAGTACGCGATGCGATTGAACTGCCAGGCGACAGAGCCGTTTTCGCCAAGGTTACCGCCGCCGCGTGAAAGCACGTGACGGATCTCGGCTACGGAGCGGTTGCGGTTATCAGTGACCACTTCGATCATGCAGGCCACACCGTGACCGGCGTAACCTTCGTAGGTGATCTGTTCAAAGGCGTTGCCTTCTTTAGACTCGCCCGTTCCGCGTTTAATAGCCCGGTCAATATTATCTTTCGGCATGTTTTGCGCGCGGGCTTTCTCAACCGCCAGCCGGAGTCGGAAGTTCGAGTTGAGATCTCCGCCACCGTCACGCGCCGACATAACGATTTCACGGGTCAGGCGCGTGAACACCTGGCCGCGTTTGGCATCTGCTGCGCCTTTTTTCCTTTTAATTGTCGCCCACTTAGAATGACCGGACATGGGTATTTCTCCTTAATAGTTACAAGGATGGATTATTCTGAAAGAACGGAGGGTGATTATATCATGAAAGCATCGACCGATCCGCAGCCTCGCGCCTGATTTTGTGGATTTTTGGGTTTAAGGAAGCGCGATCCGGTTGGATAATGTGCCGATCCCTTCTCCGGTGCACTCCACTATATCTCCATTAGTCAACACACCAACACCCGCCGGAGTTCCGGTAAAGATCACATCACCCGGGTTAAGGGTCATGATGGTGCTGGCATATGCCACCAACTGCTGAACGGTAAAAACCATCTCGCGAGTGGATGTCATCTGTCGCAATTCACCATTGACACGGCAGCTCAACAGCACGTCGGTTGGGTCAAGTTCGGTTTCGATCCAGGGACCCAACGGACAAAAGGTATCAAAGCCTTTACTGCGTGTCCACTGGCCGTCAATATTTTGCAGATCCCGCGCGGTGACATCATTGCCGATGGTGTAACCGAAAATGTGAGAGAAAACATCCTCCGGTTGGATCCAGCGGCCGGGTTTACCAATGACCGCGACGAGTTCAACCTCGTGTTCCACCTGTTTGGATTGCGGGGGCAAAATGATCGTATCATTCAATCCGATGACGCTGCTCTGGGGCTTCATAAAGAGCATCGGCCATTCAGGGACCGGTGCTGAATGTTCTTTGGCATGTTCCACATAATTACGACCGACACAAACGATCTTTCCCGGTTCAACCGGAGCCAGAAGCTGTACATCTGCAAGTGGGATATCGGCCTCCAACCGGCGGTATTCACCAAATGGATCCCCTTCCACCGGGCCAACCTTCCCCTCATAGATCCATCCATATCTCGGTTGGTCTGTTCCATACCTGTAGCGTATCAGTTTCATTAGTCCACCTGAATTTTTTCGGGATGTTGCCTGCGGGCCATTTCACGTCCCTTTTCCGAGATCGTCCATATTTTTGGATGTTGTTTGCCTTCACAGGCAGTGGATAGGGCGCAATGGTCGCAGGCTGAAACGCAGTTTTCGTACGAATTAAGATAACCTCTTTTGGTTAAATCCGCAACCATATTTTGAACAAGCTCAACGGGAACGTGAAGCATCTGCCCAAGTTGCTCCATACTCGCGAACGGATGCCTGTCAATTTCTACCAGCAATTTCAGCAGCATGCCATCACCTCACAACAAGGAAGCCAGCCGGAAGACCAGCACGCCAAATCCGACCGAAAGCCCGAGCATAAGAAGGGTACTAATTACCGTCCAGGAAAGGGATTTTGTTTCTTCCCGAATGGCCGCGATGGTTCCCAGACAGGGAACGAAGAGCATCTGGAATACCAGCAACGCCAGCGCAGCCGGAGCGGTGACCAGGGTCGGCAAAACCTGTGAAACATTCCCGTACAAAATACCCAGCGTGGCGATTGTGTTTTCTTTGGCAACCACACTGGTCAGGATGGCCAGCATCATCGGCCACGGCAGCCCCATCCATGCGCCTACCGGCTCCAGCAACTTTCCTGCATACGACAGGTAGCTGGTCATTACGTCACCACCGGGGAAGTAAGACAACCCCCAGATAACCAGCGATCCAGCCAAAATGACCGTACCCGCTTTTTGCAAGAAGCCGAGTAGGTTTTGCCAGACATAAATACCGATCGTCTTCGGATTTGGTACATGGTAAAGAGGCAATTCCATGATAAACGCGACATGGTCATTCTTCAGAATATAACTGTGAAGCACCAACCCCAAAAGCATCAAGATCACCAGGTTGCCGGCCACCAGCCCCCATGCCACAAGAGCGGAATGTCCAGGGAAGAATACAGGTGTGAGCACGGTGACTACCGCCATACGCGCCGTACAGGGGATCAACGGGATCAGCAATATGGTGAGCAGGCGGCTGCGGCGCGATTCAATGATCCGTGTGCCAAAAACCGCCGGCACATTACAGCCGAAGCCCAGAAGAATGGGGAGAAAACTCTTTCCGTGAAGGCCCAACCGGTGCATCCAACGGTCTGTCAGGTAGGCAATGCGGGCCATATAGCCGGTATCTTCCAGCAGGCCAAGCGCCAGATAGAAGATAGCCAGAATCGGCAGGAAGGTTAATACCAGTCCAACGCCCCCGAGAATGCCGTCTGCCAGCAGGTGAGACAACCATGCCGGCGCGGAGATAAAGTTTTCACGCACCCATCCGGCCAGCCATTCCACACCGTCACCCAACCAACCCTGGATCGGAGTACCAACGCTATATGTCAGGCTGAAAACACCGCCCAAAACCAGCGCCAGTACCAAGGTTCCCCAAACCGGGTGTGTTAATACCTGGTCAATACGGGTGGTCAAACTCCCGCTGGTCAACTTCGGTTGAACCACGGCGGCACGCACCATACGGGCAATCCACTCGTAGCGTTCGCCGGCGATATCCAGAACGGCGTCTTCATGCTCATAGAGCAGAGAGGCTACTTTTTGCCAGTTGGCTGCCGGTACATTCTTCTCCATGATCGCCGCGAGTTCTTCGTCACCTTCCAGGAGTTTGAGGGCGACCCATTTCGTGGGATATCCTGAAGGGGTGAAACCTGTGATCTGGGTTTCGATCTCATTTAATATCCCCTTATGCTCATCAGAAACCAGCGGCTTTTTCGGGTTGAATGATAGTTTTCCATCCATAAATTCACGGATGACGGCAACCAACCCGTCAACACCCTGGTTGTGCGCGGCTGACATGGCCGCCACAGGAATACCAATGGCGCTTTGTAATACTCCAGGTTCGATCTGGATGCCTTCCTGACCGGCAACATCCATCATATTCAACGCGAGGATGACCGGAACCGGCAGCAGAAGTACTTCCGCGAGCAGGTACAGGCTGCGCTCCAGATTGGCGGCGTCAACGACCACGATAGCCAGATCAGGATGCTCCCTGAGAATAAAATCACGCGCGATACGTTCTTCTTCGGAACTGGCAGTAAGACTGTACGTCCCCGGCAGATCAACGAGGGTGATGGAGGTGTCGCCTACCATGAATCCCCCACTCTTCAGGTCAACAGTTTTGCCGGCCCAGTTGCCCACATGTTGGTTCAACCCGGTCAGCAGGTTGAAAACAGTCGACTTGCCCACATTGGGTTGACCAGCCAACGCGATAACCAGTTGACGTGGGACTGCCTCAACCAATTCTTCCGGTGGAATTACCACAGCAGGCTCATCCGCATCCATCAACGACAATGTGATCTTTTCTGCTTCCTCGAAACCGAGAGCCACCTGGGCACCCCGCAGGTTGACCAATACAGGCCCGCTTCCGCTTTTGCGGATTATGGTCACAGGCGCGCCCGGGGTAAACCCCATAGCCGCCAGGCGGGAGACAAAACCTCTGCCGCCTTCCAACCGGCGAACCCTCGCCTTTTGGCCGGCCACCATTTCTGCCAGTCTTAATACTTCATGCTCCATTACTTATTTCCGTTCCCCAGAAGTAAGCGAGTTCTTCTGATTGTAAGTTTTGATTACACCCGTTGATCTCAACGGAATAGTGGTCCTCGACGTGATTCATTATCCGGACGGTCTCACCCGGAAATAGTCCATACTGACGTGCCAGTTTAAGAGACAAGTTGTTTTCCGGAGATATGCGAGTCAACCGGTAGTACCTTCCAGTTTCGCTATCCTTGAGTGGGATTTCAACAGTAAGTGAGGCGTGTTCTGTAATTTCACTCCCGTGAGGGCAGGCATCCGGTTCACCCATATGCTCGAATAACCGCTCCGTGATCCAATCTGGGGCAGCATGTTCAAGGTCATGAGCCAGACTATGAGCTTCATCAATATGTACATGCAATTCGTTAGCTAAAAAACACTCCCAGATGCGGTGACGGCGCACCAGGGCTGCGGCTGTTGTCCGGCCGGTATCAGATAGTCGGACTCCTTTATATGGTATATATTCCGCCAATCCACGTTGTACCAATTTTTGTATCATCTCATGGATCGAAATTGGCGAAAACCCGAAATGCTGTTGTAACTCCCCCAACGGCAGCGGTTGACGGTCAACAGGCTCCATCCGGAAAATAGCGCCCAGATAATCTTCAATAGAGATGGATGGTGAAGTCATTTTCTTCTCCAAAAAGATAAGGTGTACCTTATCTTTTTGGAGTATAACATATCCATCTGTGAAAAACCGTACAATAATGAAAAGTATAAGAAATTACTGCCTGATACCTGACGGGATTTCAACACACGGATATTTGGGCTAGAATAATTACAACAAACCGATTTCGAATTGTGTGACCATGGAAACTCAACGGATAGAAGCCTTTCAAACCATCGCCATTCCTGCCCGTAATCGCGGATGGCTACTCCTGTGGGTGATCCTCCTGTTTCTGGCGGCACTGGCCTACCTTGTTTACCCAACATTGCGGCTTGGGTACTTTTACCAGATCAATTACAGCGAAGGCTGGAATGCCTATCACCAGAAGGAAGCGGTAGACGGACTGCCTCTTTACTCCGACCCGAAGATAGACCCGTTCACTCCGGTATCCATACCCCCGCTATCGCTATATGCGATTGGATTTGCCGGCAGGCTGGCCGGTGACTACCTGATCCCGGGACGTGTTGTCTCCATGCTGGCTCTGGCTTCCCTTGCGGTGACCTGTGGATTGTTGTTACGCTCTTATGGTTCTCGAAAAAGGGCTTCATTATTCGGCGGAATGGCCGCGCTCATTCTGGTTACAGGTTACGCTCCCGAATACGCGGGCATGAATGACCCGCGTTTGCTGGCGCTGGCCATTGAGTTAACGGGCCTACTGGTCTACGCGGTATGGGGTGGAAAGACCTCCGGGCTGATGGTGAGTTGTGTTTTGATGTCCATCGCGTTATGCACGTCGCAAACCGCCTTCCCGGCCGCGCTGGCAATCGGATTGGATATTTTCATCCAATCACGCCACAGGGGACTGGTCTGGTTCGGGGCGTCTGCCGTCACGTTTCTGATTCTGGATGGTATTACCGGCTTCCATTCCGGTTGGGTTCTTCTTCAGCAGTTTCCCATGTTGGCCGGTTTCTCGATGGACACTTTTTTCAGCCAACTTGCCCGGCTTGATTTAGCATTTCTGATCCTATTATTGGTGACTGGATGGGCGGCGATCATTTGTGTGTTCCAAACTCGATTACGGTTGTTCTCATTCTATTTCGCCTTCGCGCTGCTGTTTGGTTTTGCCTTTTCCGGGGGAAGCACGGCGGGGATTTATCATCTGTTTGATCTGTTCGCTGCCATGGGACTGATGGCCGGACTGAGTGTGAACCGTGTACCGGCCATATTTCACCGTGTGCCAGGGTTGTCATTTACAGCTACCTGGATACTTCCTCCGCTGCTGGCATTCTGCCTCCTCTTCAACCTGCCTGACAGGCTGCCGAAAACCAACACTCTGAACCTTCTGGCATCCATGCAAGGCAATTTCGAACGCGATGTAATCGAGATAAGAAAGCAACCCGGGCGGGTTTTCTGTGAGAACCTGCTGCTGTGTTTTTACGCCGGCAAACCATTGGAACTCGATTCCACCACGGCCGCCGAACTGTCCATTCAAGGCAAGTCCGATGAGAACTTAATACTGGCCGTGTTTGATTCACGTCAATTTACCCTGATCCAGTTGAACCGTACCATTCCCAAAGATCTTGAAACGGCTGAGTACTCTCCAGGCGCAACGCGCATGGGTTCCATGACACGTAATATGCGGATCGCCATTCTGAAGAATTACCGGTTTGACCACCGCGGTGGAACGGGCGTTTTTTACGTTCCCCGGCCTTAGACGGCTCGCGGGTATCATCAGAATCCGGTTGCGTTTGTCACTTGTTGCCCGGATGATGTCACGATATCATTCCAGATTATTGTTGCATGAAGAGAAAAACATTTCTTAGCTCATTACAGGATAGAGGTATGGAAACATCAAAAGCGCTGGATTTTGAAACCGTGGAAATAGACGACGCGGGTGATGCCCTGGTAATCATCGACCAGACCTTGCTCCCCAATGATTTCAAGTATCTGAAATTGATGACGCAGGAAGAGATCTGGGAAGCCATTTATGAGCTTCGGGTTCGCGGCGCTCCGGCTATCGGGGTTGCTGCTGCCTATGGCGTATACCTGGGTGTTAAACATAGCCAAGCGCAAGACGCTGCTGAGTTTAAGAAAGATTTTCAGAACGCTAAGAAATACCTGGCATCCTCCCGCCCTACCGCGGTGAACCTTTTCTGGGCTCTTGACCGGATGGAAAAATGCCTCGACGCCCATTCCGGTGATCCCGTCACGCAGATCAAATCCGCCCTCCTGGCCGAAGCTGACGCGATCAAAGCGGAAGACATCAACACCAGCCGGAACATCGGCAAGTACGGCCTCTCGCTATTGAAACCTGGTATGGGGTTGCTAACACACTGCAATGCCGGTCAACTGGCCACCATCAAATATGGCACAGCCACAGCCCCCATGTACCTCGGCCAGGAACAGGGTTACAACTTCAAGGTATTCGTCGATGAAACCCGCCCCCTGCTGCAGGGCGCGCGCTTGACAGCCTTCGAGCTGACCCGTGCCGGCATCGATGCCACCCTGATCTGTGACAACATGGCCGCAACGGTCATGTCCAAAGGTTGGGTGCAGGCGGTATTCGTGGGCTGTGACAGGGTAGCCGCCAATGGCGACGCTGCCAACAAGATCGGCACGTCCGGAGTGGCCATCCTGGCAAAATTCTATGGTATCCCATTCTATGTCTGCGCCCCCACCTCGACCATTGACATGAACACCCCCACCGGCGCGGACATCCATATTGAGCAGCGCCCGGCGGAAGAAGTCACCACGAAATGGTACGCCCAACCCATGGCGCCAAAAGACGTCAAGGTGTTCAACCCGGCGTTTGACGTGACTGTCAGCGAAAACATCACCGCGATCATCACAGAATATGGCATCGCCCGCGCGCCGTACGTGCCGGCTCTCGAAGAAATATTCAAGAAAAAAGCAGCCGGAAAGCCGGTATAATTTTCCTGAAGTTGACCGGGTTCTTCATTATCTGTTGTATAATAAGAACTCCCGGGCGGGTAGCTCAGTTGGTTAGAGCACATCGCTTACACCGATGTGGTCGCAGGTTCGAGTCCTGTTCCGCCCACAAAGTTTTTTGCCTTTCAGTTTTGTCAATTTATCCATCATATTTTTTATCAATACTCACGTGATAGATCATAGTGTGGTTTTATAATTTTAATATTCGATGTTCATGAATTTATGCGATTGAACAAATTTCGAATTTAATTTCAGGTGTGATTTGATAAAAAATTCGACCAACCATCGATATCAAACAGGTGGAACGGAAATATCCTTCATCACCTTATTTTCCATTGCTTTCTTTTCCACAGCATTTTACACATCAATGGAGTGGCTGTATTTTGTAACCAAACCTTCATTCATGAGCGGGATGAATGTGTGGGGCAAAGTAAAAGTCTGGCTGGAAATAAACCTGGCAGTTTTTCTGCCTGCTTTTTCTATTATGGCACTCCTGTTCGTTTGTGCCAAAGCAATTCCATTTAAAAAAATCCAGCATAGTATCAAATCGACTGCCGGGCTAATTCCCATGTTCTTTGTGGGAATTACGATACTTCTCCTGATTGACAATTTCTCATACACCATCTTCCGGTTCGGAGTAGTCAATACCTCTGGTATCTTTCGTGGAATCTGCGGTCTATGTTTTTTGATCCTAATGATCCGCATCTACAAAGAAATTCATCCATCTTTACATAAAAATCCCGGAAAACTAATGCGATCACCTCTATTGTCCATTCCGGTATTCATCTTGGCCCTTTCATTCTTAGTCACTATGCTTGATATTCCTCAAGAATTCAATACCCGGGTGATTTTGGATTCTGGAAATGTATCTAAAAGACCTAACATCATCTTATTAGGTAGCGATGGAATTTCAGCGAGTAATTTATCGCTCTATAGTTACCATCGTGAAACTACGCCGTATTTAGAGAAGCTCTCATCCGAATCACTCCTCATGAAAAACCACTTGAGCAATTCGGGAAAAACCGCTGGTTCAGTCACATCGATGTTTACCGGAAAACTTCCATCCAAAACCCGGGTTAGTTTTCCACCAGATCTGTTACGGTCTGTTGATGCATACCAGCATCTCCCGGGGATCTTGAAAGAATTAAGCTATAAAACGGTTGAGATTACCGTTCCACATTACCTTGACGCAACCGAATTGAATATTTTGAATGGTTTTGACCGGGTAAATGATAAATTGATCAATAATAGCCCGGTAATTCAGATTTTTCGCCATGTAATTTCAAATGATGTTTTCTTTTTTCTAGAGACAATCTATGAGCGGATTTCTGACCGTTTATGCCACATTTTTTATATCCGGCAAATGGATAATCCCTGGCTAATTGTTACCCAGGCGTCTGCTCCCGAAAATGATGAAAAACGGCTTTCTCAATTGGATGAATTGATCAAGGAAGAAACACAGCCTTTCTTTGTACATATTCATCTGATGGGCACCCATGGTGACTTTTTTATTCCCCGTTCACAAAAATTTTCAAATGGAAAAGAACAGGATCAACCCTGGATGACGGATTTTTATGATGATACTCTTCTAGATTTCGATGAGAATGTCAAAAGAGTAGTAAATTCCCTGGAAGAAGCCGGAAAATTAGATAATACGATATTGATCCTTTATACAGATCACGCTCAAAACTGGAAACCCCTCGAGCGAATCCCATTGATGATCCGTTTTCCCGGTGGAGAATACGCGGGAACAATTACTGAAAACACGCAAAACCTGGATATCTCACCGACTATTCTGGATTATCTCGAAATTCAACAACCATCCTGGATGGGTGGTCAATCTTTATTACATGGAAATCCACCCGCTTTACGGCCTATTTTCTCGGCTAATGTCGAAAAAACCGAAGCCGTTGGAGACGGGTTTCAATACCATAATAACGCAGCAAATCCACCCTTTTTCCAATTTGACTATTTCACTTCGAGTGTGTGCGATAAATGGATAAAGCTGTCAACAAATAACACCCAATGGTCAGAAGGAACATTAGATGGCGAGCCTGGTTTATGTGATGGCGCGACTGTCCCATCAACCTCTCAAATGGAAAAAGACCTTCTGGATCAATTGAAAAGGGATGGATTTGACGTTTCAAGTGTACATGTGGATGACTAAAGTAAAAATTTCCTATCTTATGTACCCGGTTGTTTAGTTTTATGTGATCAATCCGGGGAAAAAGTTTTCATAAATTAGAAAAATCCACCTGCTTACAAAATAGATTTCGTTCTGAACTCCTGTTTGCCTCGCATTTTCGGGAGTAGGTTTATTCTGCCCTGTTCAGATACCTTAAACTAACAAAACTTGTTCCTTACAAAGGTCATTTTTGCGGGTGGAATCACCCATGGATTATCTGTAAAATAGATTTGATTGGTCATGTTAAATATATAACTTTTAATTATAGGAGAACGATCATGAAGCGGTCAAGTTTTCCTTTTTTGTTGGTCCCGGCATTTATGAGCATTCTATTGGCTGGTTTTGCGAGACCATCACCTTCACTGACATTCTCCCCCACAGCCACTCCAGATGACGGGGGAGCCGGTTTGACGATCGGCTCAACCCGAACCTCCGAAACTGACGGCATGGTGATGGTCTACGTCCCTGCCGGTGACTTCACCATGGGCTTCGACCGAGCCGCGAAAAAGGATATGTCTCCCGGGCATACCGTCACCCTGGACGCTTTCTGGATCGATAAAATCGAAGTCACCAACGCGCAATACGCCAAGTGTGTCAGCGCGGAAGCCTGTGACGAACCGGAAGACAGGACATCTCACAACCGTGTGGAATATTACAACTCGGAAAAATATTCCGACTTCCCGGTGATCAATGTCAGTTGGAATGACGCGGCTGGCTATTGCCAGTGGGCAGGCCGCGTTCTGCCAACCGAAGCGCAATGGGAAAAAGCTGCCCGCGGTACAGACGCGCGGATATACCCGTGGGGAAACGCCGTCCCCTCAGCTTCACTCGCGAATTACAATAATCCCTTTGGAGATACAGTTCAAACCGGCATTTACCCGGATGGCGCCAGCCTGTATGGCGCGTTGGATATGGCCGGCAACGTCCGTGAGTGGACGGCTGACTGGTACGAGGATACGTATTACAAAACCAGCCCGAAAGAAAATCCGCAAGGGCCGGATTTCGGTTATAAAAGAACAATCCGCGGTGGTTCATGGGGGGATGATATGTCCAACATCCGCGTGTTCATCCGTTGGGGGGTGATTCCGATTACCCGTTCCAACAATCTGGGATTCCGGTGCGCGATACCCGGCTAAAGGGGATTAGTCCAATGAAGTTTCGTCACAGGATATTCTTCTGGTTTTTGCTTGCTGTATTCTCCACCTTCTTTGCCGAAGTGACGGTGGGAAGCGCTCCTCTCGTATTCTTTAAACCCGCTGGCTGGCTATTAACCGTTCCCGTCTACGGTCTGCATATTCTCGTTTTAGCCCCGCTGGTCATCAGGACCGGGCGCGTACCGTCATGGCAAACCCTGTACCTGGCGGGAACCATTGTCGGGTTGTATGAAGCTTACATGACCAAGATACTCTGGTCGCCCACATGGAATCCGGCCAGCTTAAAACTCGCCGGTGTGGCTGTGGCGGAAACACTGATGCTCGTCTTTTTCTGGCATCCCGTCATGGCGTTTATGGTCCCGTTGATATTCAGCGAACGCTTCCTGAACCTGGAGCCGGCCATAATCCCCGGATTGGGCAATGGTTGGACAGAGAGGCTTACAAGTTTCAAGTTCTACATCTTATCCGGCGCGTTGGCTGGTGTGGTTTTGGGTACATTTCTGGCCGATCAAGGAATGGCACTTCAGATTTGTCTGCTGAATGGCAGCCTTATCGCGGTTTTTTTAATGGGCTGGAACGCGTCAACCCGGGGATTGAAATTCAAGTGTATTGATTTGTTTCCCGGCGAGATTAGTTGGCGAGTCTTCATATTGCTTTTATTGATTGACTTTGCCCTTCTGGGTATATTCATCCGCCCTGAAGCCGTCCCGAGCTGGAACAACCAGTTGACCATCTGGGGGATGTACGGAGGGTTGGCGTTCCTCACCTTGCGTGCCAGATCGAAACAGCCATTATTGGCTCCCCCGGGTCAATCCGCGCAGCCCGAACGGTCACTACCTTCCACTGTCCGCCTCTGGGGAGCGTTTTTTATTCCATTTACCCTATCCTGCCTCGCGGCAGCCAATTTCCTCAGACCTGTACAAAATCAAATTATGCTGGGCTTCTATATCATCTGTATCTCTATCGGCCTGCTGTTGTTTTGCAAGTCCATTCGCCTGGCCTACTCAAAATAGGCGAAAACCAAACACTAACTATCGGGACAATTCAGCGCATTTTGTAAAAAATGCTGTATGATAAGCCTTGTTTTGATTTTTGATTCCCGGATTTGGAGCGGTATTGATGTCCTCTGAAACAGAGTTCCCTTACGATTTCATCGGAAAAGTTTTATTCTCTCCGGAAGAGATCGAAAAACGAGTAACGTTTATTGGTAATCAGATCCACAACGATTACCGTGATTCCGAGAAGCTTTTGCTTCTCGGTTTGTTGCGCGGCAGCGTCGTCTTTATGACTGACCTGATGCGAAAAGTACAAATGCCGTTGACCATGGATTTCATGTCGGTGTCATCATATGCCGGCTCAGAATCCAGCGGTTTTGTTCGCATTGATTCAGACCACAAAACCAACATCTCCGGGTGGGATGTCATTCTGATTGATGACATCGTCGACACCGGCTTCACCATTAACACAGTTCGCAAGCTGCTGCTTGACCGCAATCCGCGCAGCCTGAAGATCTGCGCCCTGTTGGATAAAGTTGAACGCCACCGTGTGGATGTTCCTATTGACTACCTCGGTTTTGCCATCCCCGACGTTTTCGTTGTCGGGTACGGTCTTGATATAGATGAAAAAGGGCGTAATTTGCCCTATATCGCTTCGGTTGATCCGAAAAAGTACGAGAAGAGCAAGCATAAGTAACAGGAGTCTGCCATGCCCATTCATATAATCGTCGGAACCCAATGGGGAGATGAAGGAAAAGGCCGTGTTGTCGATCTGCTTTCAGCAGATGCCGCTCTGGTCTGCCGCTATAATGGTGGTGACAACGCCGGTCACACCGTTACGGTAGGTACCCAAACCTTTAAACTCCACCTCATTCCTTCCGGAATAATCCACTCGCACACGATCGGGATCATGGGCGCCGGAATGGTGATCAATCCCATCACTCTTTTAGCGGAAATCGATACGTTAAAAAAAGCGGGGTTGGATATTTCTCCCCGGCGTTTGCTGGTCTCCCCGTTGGCACATTTGATCACACCGGCTCATCGATTACTGGACCAGGCACAGGATGAAGCGCGCGGCAAAGGCGCCATTGGCACCACCGGCCGCGGCATCGGCCCCGCGTATATTGACAAAGCCGCCCGCCGCGGTTTGCGCGCAGGTGAGATACTTGAACCCGAATCCTTCCGGTTGCGGGTAAAAGAACACTTCACCCAGGTGGATTCCCAACTTCAAACACTCTACAAGAAACAGCCTCTCGATGTGGAAGCCCTCACCGCGGAGTGGGTGTCGGATGCATTCAAACTGGCGCCGTACATTCAAGATTCAACAAAACTACTGCATGATTCTCTGCATAGCAACGACCATGTTCTGGCCGAAGGCGCCCAGGGAACCCTGCTTGATCTGGATTATGGATCATACCCGTATGTCACCAGCTCCAATACCACCGCGACAGGAATTTTCAACGGTCTTGGTTTGGGCATCATGCCGGTTGACCGTATCGTGGGCGTCACTAAAGCATTCCAGACCCGTGTGGGCGGGGGCCCATTCCCCACTGAGCTATCCGGAGACATGGCCACACGCCTGCGTGGAACAGGGTCAAACCCGTGGGATGAGTTTGGCACAACCACTGGACGTCCCCGCCGTGTAGGCTGGCTGGATATGGTACTGCTGCGTTATGCCGTGATGATCAACGGCATCAATGAACTCTGTATCACCAAAATGGATATCCTTTCCGGCCTTCCGGAGATCAAGATATGTACGTCCTACAAGATTGGAAGTATGGAATACGATTCCCTCCCGGTTGGCCTGAGCGCCGAACAACTGGCATCAGCCAAGCCGGTGTATGAAACCCTTCCCGGATGGACGGATGATCTAACCTCTATCCGTTCATTAAAAGATCTGCCCCAGGCTGCCCGCGATTATATTTATAAACTTGAAATGCAATCCGGCGTTCATGTCAGTCTGGTATCTGTCGGCCCTGAGCGCGACCAGGTCATTAGGATGGATTAAGTAAATTTTTTAGACTGCCTGTTATCCTGTAACAGGCAGTCTTTTCTTCGTTACGCTTTTCTAATTATCCAGGTGGATTGAGGATAATTAGAAAATTTTGAGAAAACGAAATAAATCTATCCCTGATTGAAAGGAAATATCATGACACCAAGGTCACCCATCCCCCTGCCCGGCGCGATCATGCGCGATGTTGCCTACTGCACACCCGAAGGTATTTCCCAGAAAATGGATTTGTTTTTTCCGCTGAACCAGGAAAAACCATCGCCCGCGGTACTTTATGTGCATGGCGGCGCCTGGCGTGAATGTGACAAAGACTCCGATTTCTTTTTCCCGCTAATGAAGGGACTTCAAGACGCCGGTTACATGGTTGCGGCTATAAATTACCGGCTGGCACCCCGCCACCCCTTCCCGGCGCAGATCATTGACGCCCGCTGCGCGGTCCGTTTTTTACGAAAAAATGCCGGCATATTGAACATCTTTCCAGACAGGATCGGCGCCTTTGGCGATAGCGCGGGCGGACACCTTGTTTCATTGATGGGACTTGCAAATGAAAATGCCGGTTGGGATACCGGTGAATGCACCGGGGTTTCCAGCGCGCTTCAGGCTGTTGTCAATCTTTACGGGATATCGGACGTATCGAAAATATTCGGCCACGACGGATCAGAGATCAGGATGCAGGTTTTCCAGGTTGGTGATGACGACAACGATCCGAGATTAAAAAATGCCAGTCCGTTGACATATGTAGCCAATTCCGCTCCACCCTTCCTGATCATTCATGGGGATAAAGATTCAGTCGTTCCCATGGAACAATCAGACTGGCTGGTCAGCGCCCTTCAATCTGCCGGAGATTCTGTTGAATACGTCCAGGTGAAGAACGCAGATCACCAGTTCTTCCAGGTCGGTCCCAATCCGGTTACACCATCGATTCCCGAGATTTTCAACACAATTATAGAGTTTTTCAAAAAAGAATTGCCGCGGGAATAATACCTGTTAGCCCGGATGCGTTTCATATACTTCGCCGGTCAGAATGGTTGCCCATTTAATCGATTCGAAGTAGATATTCTTAATGATTTCAGGCTGCAATCCGCACCGTAACACCTGATCCCAGCTACCCTGCTCCACCGCGATGACGGTGTTCAATGCCAGTCCGATCTTACCTTCACGGTTTGTGAGCGCGCCGATAACATCGTCCGCCAGCGGGATGCTGGATACAACCTGCGACATGGGGATATCCATAATGGCATCCAGCACCGAAAACAGACCAGCCAGGAAGAATGATTCTGCCTGGGATTCTCCCAACGCTTTGCCGATCATCTCACACATCTTGGCACGCTGAAGGGCGATGGCTGTCAACTCATGGGGTTTGTCATCCACCGTTGACATCATCAACAGCATCATCCAACCGCGCAGTTGACTGAGCCCGATCAAAGAAATTGCCTGGCGGATCGATTTCACGGTTGTCGACAGGGAGTAATATCCCGAATTGACCAACTTAAGCAGCTTGTAACTTAACCCCACATCCTGCGAGATCAATGTCTCCAGAGATTGGAAGTCGGCTTTGGGATCCGTCACCTGCGCGAGCAGGCGCATCACAATAAGCCTGGAGGATTCCATCTTGCGGGTTTTGACGATATTCGGTTTGCACAGGTAGTACCCCTGGAAGAAGTCAAACCCTAATCGGAAGCACTGGTCATAATCTTCCAGGGTTTCTACTTTCTCCGCCAACATGAGGATGCCGTATTTCTTATAAGTATTCACCATATCCGGTAGCAATATCCGTTTGGTTCCCATCAAATCGATCTTGATCACATTGATAAGACCGCTTTGCAGCAACGGAGCCACCCTGTCAGGTGAGACCACATCATCCAACGCGATCTGGAAACCGCTGGCTTTAAGTTTCTTCAGTGAATCAATTAATTGGTCATCGAGAGTGATATCTTCGAGCACCTCGACAACAACACGGTCCGGAGGCAATTGGATCGGATATTTTCCGACCAGGAAATTGCGGGTGAAATTGATAAACGCGAAACCGTTGCCAACAATGTTATCCAGGCCAATCTCAGAAAATGTGTTTAGCAAGACCTGCGTA
>CAYOKC010000002.1:45696-60952 GCA_964404415.1 uncultured Leptolinea sp.
AGTGGCATAATCCCCGTTTGTGGTAACCCCCGATGCGTTACCGGATTGCACAGACCGGTATAACAACTCATACGCAATTGCTTCGTTGTTCCGGTTGAAAATTGGTTGTCTGCCTACGAGTAGATCGGTCACTTTAATCCGGTTTCTCCCCAGGATTGCATTGGATAATGAATATTGTTTCTACTTTGCGTTATTACAATTTTAGTCCAACCGGAATTAATAATGATAAATTTGGTATAAATCTTCCATTAATGAATCGATTAACACCAAATTGTCTGGCCTGTAAATTGCACCCCTTATAAAAAAAGTCAATTCACTAAACCGGTGGTTCACATGAAACAATACTCAGGCAGACAATCCCATACTCCACGTTGGCTTATCCCCCTTATCGGGGTTTTTCTTATTCTGGCCGCGGGAACGGCGTATCTCACCTGGCAGATTTTCTTTTCCGAGCCTGAAGCAGAGTATGTTTTTCCCAAATACTCCCAGCCCAAAGACATGGCCACAGCGGAGATGGAAAGGGCTCTCCAGGTTTCTCTTAATAAACACCCGGAAGTCCTCTCCTATCTGCTATACAGGGTAGCTATTAAAAATGTAGTGTATTCAGACGATAAGAAGACAGCACTTCTCTGGCTCGCGTTGTATGACAAAGATACCGACACCCTGATTCCGGCTGAGCCCGGCCTGGCAATCGCCCGCCGGGGAGATGACAACGCGTGGGCAGTGACCGTTCAGGCGGATGAAAATTACACCGCCCTTTTGAAATCTATTCCGGCTTCCATGATCGATGAGGAGATCAAAGGGCAATATTTATCAGAACCGCAGGCGCTCTCAAAAGCCGCCGCTCCACTGCGCGGATACCGCCTTCCATGGCAAAAAGGTGTTACCAAATTCCTTACAGGCAGCATTGGTCATGTTCTTACCTACAAATCCTGCCCATCCGCCTGTCTCTACGCGTTTGATTTCGCCGATGGTGGTAATTTCCCCATTCTTGCCGCGAAAGCAGGCCGGGTTAAATATGCCGTGTGGAAATATCCGGATAACAATCACGAACATGCCAACTACATCATTCTTGAAGATGATGCCACATCACCGGTAACATATCAGGTGTATTACCATTTATCCCAGAATACGATCCCGGAAGCCCTCCGAACAAAAGGCGCCTGGGTTAATCAGGGACAATTTATAGGGAATGTGGACAACACCGGATACAGTTCCGGGCCGCATTTGCATTTCCACGTGCATGCCAATCCCACAACATTCTGGGGAACATCCGTAGATATTGTATTTGAAGATGTAGCCGTGAACGGCGGGCGTCCTCGTACCTGTTCAGAAGCAAAAGCGTTTCCCACCTACGGCAATCAATGCATGCCGGGTGACAAATACACATCCAACAATGGTGATTCAAAACCGCCAACCGGGGTACTCAGCGCGCCGGCAGCCAACACAGTGGTCACCGAATCAACGGTGGCGGTCAGCGGGTACGGAACGGATGAATCCGGCGTAGCCCGCATCCAACCCATGGTGAACTATGACGGAATGTGGCGTCCCGCGGGAGAAGCCATCCTGTCATCCGCGTTTGTGGCCGATGTTGACCTCTGCGCGGCCGGCGTCCCTGATGGTCCGCTCTCGTTCGGATTGAACATTTGGGATAGCGGCGGCAACAAAACAGCCTCACCCGTGGGAGTAGTGAAGATCAACAAGAAATTTACCTGCCCTGTTCTTCCGCCAGCCTGTTCGCCGGCGGCCAACCAGGCTGCCCTCTACAACAACGCTCGTTACCAGGGGTACTGTCAACTGGCTGAAGAGGGTGAAATCGCTGACCTGAACACATTGACGGACCTGGGTATCGACAATCTTGAATCCATCCAGCTTGGCGCGGGTATGGGCGCCATTCTATTTGATGAACCCAACTTCACCGGCCGCAGTCAAACCCTGACATCTTCTGTGGATGATCTTGATAGTCAGATCATCGGCGGAAACCATGCCGCATCCCTTATTCTGGTTAAAGTAATACCGGCTCCGGGAAAACCCGTGGTAGAAAACGCTACCGGTCCATCAGGACAAGCCGTGACTGCCGATGATTCCATTACCCTGGCATGGCAGCCTGTAGATGGCGCGTTGGATTACCGCGTTGAACTTACCGGCCCGGATGGATTCCAGTCAGTTCAAGATTGGCGTGCCACCACGGGGTATTCTGTCGGGAGTTTGAAAGCTGGATCGTACCAGTGGACTTTATTCGCTCGAAACAGCGCTGGACAAAACTCAACCGCAGGAATGTTCAAAGTCCAACCCGGAAAAGCGAACGAAGCAGAACCTGTTGCCTCACCATACGAAGCTGCATTCTCAGGCAACATTTCCGGGTGGACATCCACCGGCCTCTGGCAGCGAACCGGATTTAAGACCGGAACAGAAAATCAAATCGGGTGGATCTTCGGGTCGGATTCCTCTTACAGCAAAGAAGGATCACGCGCGTTCGGCGATCTGACGTCACCCGCGTTATCCATCGGGCACAAAGGTCAGCAACTAACCTTCCGGTATGCAACGGGAACCGAATCCTCCGGTGAAGTCTGGGATCAGCGACATGTGCAACTTTCGGTCGATGGCGGCCCATTCCAAAATATATTGACGATCTCTGGCAAGACGGACGGTAGCCTGGCAGAAAGCAAGCCCATCGATCTGACTGATTACGCGGGAAAAACCATTCGAGTTCGCTTCCACTTTGACACCGTGGACGGCGCGTACAACCAAGGGCTCGGATGGGCGATCACAACAGTCCGCATCAGTGATGATCCGGCGAAAGTGTGTTCTGAATATGCAGATGATGGCACAACAGACAGCGCGCGTGAAATCGCCACCGGTGGTACGGCCGAGGCGCAATTCTGCCCGGCGGGTGACACAGATTTCTACAAATTTACCGGGGAAAAAGGCAAGCCATTCACCGCCAGTTTGACTATCACATCCAACGCGCCCGACACGTCGCCTGTTTTTTCACTCCTGTCTGCTGATGGGAAAACCACAATTGCAGAAGGAAAAGTCAATGCTCTTGTTTCACAGATCAATACCAGGCTGCCAGAGGACGGTGTTTATTTCTTGAAATTGGGCGCTGCAGCCGGAAAATCTGATACCCCCGCGTTGGATTACACGCTTTCCCTGATCCAGGACAATACACCCCCCTCCACGAAATTGACCAAACCCGCGGATGGCACTGTCAGCCTCTCCCTTCCCATAGCATTGGCCGCGGAAGCTTCGGATGGCAATAAACCGGCAAGCCGTGTGGAATTCTACGTGCAGCCCGCCGGAGCCGGAGCGGAAGGCGCGGTGCGCGTGGCGGTTGATGAAACCCCGGCAGACGGCTGGACCGGCACGATCCCCTCTGATTTCACCGGAAAACTTACCGGATCCGCGGTATTCGCCCGGGCGTTTGACCAGGCCGGAAACTATACGGACAGCAATGCCGTCCTACTGGCCGGTGACGGTTCCATACCTGTCACCCACCTGGATGCGCTTCCGTCAGAATACAGCAGTACCATGATCAACTTGCGTTGGACTGCCGTTTCCAAAGCAGCAATCGACCATTTCGAATTGCAATATAAAGGTGACAGTAGTGACTGGCAGGCGCTTGGCGGTCCGTTAGCCGGGGACCTTAGGACCACAGGTTTCTTCGCGAAAAACGGTTCATCCTATGAATTCCGAATCCGCGCGGTAACGGCGGCGGGCACAGAGGAATTCCCGGCCGGGGCGCAGGCTAA
Organism: uncultured Leptolinea sp.; assembly: GCA_964404415.1. GTDB lineage: Bacteria > Chloroflexota > Anaerolineae > Anaerolineales > Anaerolineaceae > Leptolinea. Next base: position 49,449 of record CAYOKC010000002.1, read on the forward strand.
AACCATAGTGGAAACCGAATGCACACCGGATAAATTTGAACCGAAAGATAATGTCCCCACAGATTCACCGGCGCTCACCGCGGGTGTAGGCCAATTCCACAACCTGTGCGGTGCAAATGATGTGGACTGGAGCAGCATGCTGCTGCAGGGTGGGAAGAGTTACATCTTCACATCCATACCCACAGAGCTGGCCGCCGGCGTAAGCATGCAGATTTTTGATCTGGCTGGCAACGCCATGACAGAAGAAGCCATCCCCGCCGATCTGAATTCCAAAACCACACTGGAATTTACACCGGATACCAGTGCCACATACCTTCTGCATATCAAAGCAGCCAACGATCAACTGGCAGGCACTCACTCTGTCTATGACATTAAATACGACCAGGCTGACTCATTCTCACCTATCCCGGTGGTATGCGGTGCGATATTGATCCCGCTTCTCACGGCTCTTGGAAGATTATGGAGCCGCATGAGGGCTAATGCCGGTTTGTAACTCACTTAATAAATAATTTCAACGCGGCAACCAGAGCGAAAAGCATGAACACTCCCAGGGCAACCTTTAGGAGCCCAGATTGGGCCTGCCAACCACGCAAACAACGCGCCTCCCAATAGGCCACCGAGATGCCCGAAGTTATCCACAAATTGCAGGCTGCCGATCACAAAAAGATTGATCGCGATCACCATCAATGAATTCGTCAGCATGGCCCGGGAATTTTTGAAAAACTTGCGGTTCTGGTAAATAAATAACGCCTGGGCGCCGATCAAACCGAAGATCGCCGTTGAAGCACCCAGTGACGGGGCCGCGGTAAACAGGAAAGAGAAGACATTTCCGGCAAAAGCGCTGATGGAATACAGTGCCAGGTAACGCCAGTGGCCATAATAGAGTTCAATATCGCGGCCAATGGAAAACAGGGCGTACATGTTAAAGAAAATATGTAGCAGTCCGCCATGCAGCAGCGCCGGAGTGAACAACCGCCATACTTCTCCGCGCACAATCAACTCATTTATTTTCATTCCAAACAACGCGGGTAAATCGTATCCTATAACAAAGTCTGAGATCATCTGCAATACAAACATGATTACAGTGACCCCGACCAGAACATAGGTGACGATTGGCCTGTTTGATTCCAGCATTAAACTGATTCTGGTCACAGGCTCAGGAGGATTATTTGCGGATTGTGAAGAAACTTCATCCTTCAGAGGTTCTTCCGGAGATGGTGTTAGTCCATTTATCTGGTCACTCATATATTGATTTTCCGTGGATGAGTACGCGAGTGTTCCACTTTGATGATGGCCTCAATGCTGTCAACCGCCTTATCAAGCCGGTTTTGCGCGTTGACAACCACATAATCGAAGATATCCAGTTCGTCCAGCTCGCTTTTTGCTTTATCGATGCGAATCTTCAGGCTTTCCGGCGTTTCTGTTTTCCGGTCCACCAGGCGGTTGTACCACTCTTTCGCGTCGGAAGGAACGAGAAAAATCAATACAGCCTCCGGAAACAATTCCCGTATCTTTCGCGCGCCCTGTACGTCAAGCCGCATCACCACATCTTTACCGCTGGCCAGCGCTTTGATCACCTGGCTGCGGGGTATTCCTTTGTAATCCTGGTAAACCAGCGCATATTCAATCAAATCATTTTCAGCGATCATTTTTTCAAAGACAGACGGTTCCACAAAGTTGTAATCCACACCCTCCACCTCACCGGGGCGGGGTTTGCGGCTCGTTGTGGTGACAACAAAATGGAAAGGCAGCAACCGGGCTTTCATTTCGTTCAATACCGCGTCTTTTCCCACTCCGGAAGGCCCCGATATGACAATCAATAAAGGCGACATTTGCAGTACGTCAAATCGGATGCTGGAGAGCGGTAATTCAGCAGGATTATTTTCCACAGTTTGCTCCTTGGTCATTAATAAGTGAAATTGATTATACCAACAGCCGGTATTGACATACTTCCCCATAAAGCCCGTATATAATGTAGGTTCTGATCAGGAGAAAAAGTATGCCCGGTTATGATTTCCGCTGTGTGGATTGCCAAAAACGTTTCGAAGTGTTTCTGACATATCAAGAATATGGAACAGTCGAAGTGAAATGCCCGCATTGTCACAGCGCCAATGTTCAGCGGAAGATCGGACGTGTTAGGATCAGCCGCTCAACCCCCGACCGCATGAAAAACCTGGCAGATCCATCCCGCCTGAATTCAATTGAAGATGATCCACGTGCGCTGGGTTCCATGATGCGGGAAATGCGCACGGAATTGGGCGAACAGATGCCTGCCGAGTTTGACGAAGTGGTTGACCGGCTGGATCACGGACAATCACCCGAACAGATTGATTCAGCCATGCCCGACTTATCTGATGATTACAGTTCAGCCGGAGGTTCCCTGCCTGATTCCGGCGGATTTGGCGATACTATTTAACCGGTCATTCGGCTGGCAACTCTTTAACCATTCCCTTCAACTGGTCAAAGCTGGTAACCATGGAAACCTGGTTAAGGAAATTGGATAGCGAACCGCATTGCTGCCGAAACGCCCTCACCACCGGGCCGACAGGATCTTTGCCGGCAGCCCCGCCGGGGGTATCAGCGTACGCGCCGTAAAACGCGAAATACGCCTGATTCAGCCGGCGGATGGGATATCCGTTTGTCCAAAAATAAATCCTTCGTTCTTCCATATAGGTTTCGGCTTCAACTACTTTTCCCACCGCCAGTAATTCGTCCACTGTCACACGCGTTGTGTGCATTTCTTTTCGATAATCAAATGGTTGCGTATCTTTGAGAGAAAGATCGGCCTTCGCGGAAGGCGATGTAGCCGCCGGAGCCGGAGTGATCTCTTGGGGAAGCAATTCAGGGTAATACTCGCTGAAAACCTGTTCGCCGATCTCACTTCCCGCGATGGAAGCTACAGTCTCATTAATGGTGCGCAACTCCGGGGTTGTTTCGTAATTAACCCCGAGCGGACGCAGGGTAAGAAAATTATGGGTCCATTCATGCGCGATCGTTTCCACCAGAAAGGACAGGTCGGATGTTGTCATGACCATGGTGGGATAAACCCCCACGCCGCCCACAGGCACCACCAGCGCCGATACGTCCAGATTTTGCATCACCTGTTCTTCCAGAGAAATCATCTCTTCCACTGACATCTCCGCCAGCAAAGAAATATTCGCATCCTGCTGGATGCTGTCGCGCGGAGAAACGATCAAAGCCATCGGCAATGGTGTGGAGTGGTACAAAACCGGGGGAACCGGTTGCCCGAAAACAGTCAGACCATTTCGAGCCAGTACCCGGCTGATCTGTGCCTGCAATGTTGACTCGACCAGCGGAGAAAGTTTTTCCTTTGCCATCTCCGCTCTCTCCAATTCTTGTTTGAAAGTAGCAGCCGCGGCGTCTTTTTTCACAATATCAGGATTGGAATAGATTACAGAGATTTGCGCTTTCAACTGCGAGATCTGTGTAACAGTTTTTACATACTCTCTAACAGCTCCCGTCGACGTTTCAGCCGGGATATAGTCTTCCAGTTTGACGGAAGAATGTTCAACCTTGTTCCAGACCGCTTTTAGCGTCCAATCGACATAGTCAAATTCGATTGTATGCGTAAACTGCCGGACTTTCTCGGGGTAATCAAAAACAAGCACCGAACTTGCGGTGACAAGCAAGCAATCTAAAGCAATCCATAAAGCCAGGATTACATATCTAGCTGCAACCCGGATTACGTTTTGTACGTTATATCTTGTGTAAAAGTTTTGTAAGTCCTTCTTCAACACTCAAACCTCAATTTGGATATGATTATAATAGTTTGAACCTTTTACAAAGAAGACACAAAATATCTAAAAAGGCGGAATTGGTGTTTTTCCGTGGGGCATTGCCAGGTGAAATTGAATATTCGAAAGATAATCATAATCGTTTTACCAATCTTGCTGCTTATTGCCGGCGGGATCTTTTTTCTGTTGAATTACGAAACATTTACAACCCCGGCTGTACCAAAAGGCATTGAAACGGCTCCCCTGACCCGGGGGACAGTAGTTTCAAAAGTAGGTTCAACTGGAAAAGCCAGAGCCAATCAAATGGCAACGCTTTCCTGGATGACGGAAGGAACTGTCGGCAAGGTCTACGTAAAAAACGGCGACATGGTCAAAGCCGGGGATGTTCTCATGGAACTGGATCCGGATTCATATCCTGCCGAAGTCTTGCAGGCGCTGCAAGATATGCCTGCCGCGCAGCGGGATGTGGATAATCTAAATATTTCCAACGTTAAACGGAACCAGGCGAAAGAAGATCTCGCAAACGCTGAAATTGACTATAAGAACGCAAAAGACGCACGTGAGCTAAAAAATCAGCGGAACACATCTGATACCAATCTTGCTGATGCCGAAGCCGTATATCTTCAGGCTAAATCAAACCTTGAATCCGTAAAGAATTTTTATGCCTTTCTGCAGGATAAACCGGAAGATGATCTAGCCCGCGCTCAGGTGGCTGCCCAGTTGTCGATGGCACAGAAAAATTATGACTGGGCTGTGTGGAATTATCAATGGGCGCAGAGCAAACCCCTTCCAGAAGATGTCCGCATTGCCGAAGCCAACCTGAAAGTAGCTGAAGCCACACTGGCAGACGCGAAGCGCAACTGGGAAAAAGTAAAAGATAACCCGGATCCTGATGATGTGGTCGCGGCAGAAACCAATCTGGACGCGATAAACGCCCAGATCGCTCGAACGAAAATTGTTGCCCCTATCGATGGACAGGTGACCGGACTTAAGTTATTGCCGGGTGATCTGGTAAAAGATCAACAGCAGGCTCTCGTTCTGGTAGACATGTCAAAAATGTACCTGGATATTTCCATCTCCGAGGTGGATATCAACCGAGTTCAAATTGGTCAGAATGTGACATTCACATTCGACGCGATCCCGGAGACTACATACCGCGGAAAAATAACAGAGATCAGTACGGTTGGTTCGAATGTTGATAATGTCATCTACTTCACTATCACCTGTGAGGTTGACCATTTCGATGCCGCGCTGAAACCCGGGATGACGGCAGCCGTTTCTATTGACTCGGAAAAAGTAGACGATGTGTTGACAGTTGCAACCAGCGCGGTAACTACTGTGAATTCACAAAAATCTGTTTATGTAATGAGCGGCACCACCTTCACAGCCATTCCAGTTGAAATTGGTCTGGTTTCTGATGGTCATGTGGAAATCAAGTCATCCGCCCTGCAAGAAGGCGATCTTATCGTAACCAATCCGGGGCTAATCCCCAGTTCGGCGTCAGGTAAATAATGCGAATAACAACACTCATTAAGGGAAGAAAGTATGTACGGCTGACGGCCGGCTTATTGATCGCGTCATTTTTAGCAGCCAGTTCGCCGGCTCCACTGGTCAACGCGGCCATTATGCAGGTGAAAGACAGCGATACTCCCCCCACCCGGGTGGAAGACCTGCGCGCCGGCGCCAGTAGTTCCGCTCCTGAAAACCTTACCTTTGTCGGCGAAACACTGTTTTTCAGCGCGACCGATGGTAATGTGGGACGGGAACTCTGGAAGTTAAATCCGCCGTATAAAAAAGCGGAACTGGTAAAAGATATTCAACCCGGTTACGAAAGTTCAGACCCGGAACAGATCACCGCGTTCGGTAATATGGTGTTCTTCAGCGCGCGAGATTCCGCCGGTGTTGAACTGTGGGTCTCCGAACCACCCTATGACAGTTATTCCACGCACCGGGTGGCTGACCTCAACGAAGGCGGGGATTCAAACCCCCGGGAACTTACCCCCATTGGCAACGCGCTGTTCTTCGCGGCAGACAATGGCCTGAATGGACGTGAAATTTTCAAAACCGAGCCGCCCTTCCAGACTGTCGACCTTGTAGCCGATATCTGGAAAGGTCCGCATGGATCCAATCCACGTGAATTTACTCGAATTGGATGGATGTTATTCTATATCGCCGGCGATTCGTCCAGCACCGAGATCTGGCGAAGTGACCCGCCGTACAACCCGGGTACAGCGATCAAATCCACTAACATCGCCAGAAACGGTGACGCGGAGATCTATGACCTGACCCTGGTTGACAATATCATTTTCTTCTCCGGCAATGACGGCGAATCAGGAAATGAGTTATACAAACTTGAAGCCCCCTACAGTACAGCCGTTCGGGTAACAGATATTAAAGGAGACGAACCTTCCACCCTTTTGATCTATCCCATCAATGACACCAAACCGGATTGGATAACCAACATTGGTTCGTATGTATTCTTTGCCGGAAATATCGGGCTCAGCGGTACGGAACTATATGTCTCCAAACCGCCATATGAACCCACCTCGACATTCATTATTAAGGATCTGGTCGATGGTATAGCGGGATCAAATCCACGCAACCTCACCCCGGTGGGCACAACATTGTTCTTCACGGCAGATGATGGAAACTCCGGGATCGAATTATGGAAAACCGTTCCACCGTATGACGAAGACCACATCACCCAGGTGGCGGATATCTATAAAGGAAAAGGTACGTCTGATCCACGGTTCCTATCACCAACTGGTTCCACCCTCTTCTTCACAGCCGATGACGGCACCTACGGACATGAACTTTATATGAGCGAACCGCCTTATGAAGAGTACACCACTGTCCGTATGTCTGACCTGTACAGTGGTTGGCAGACCTCTCATTCCCATAGTTTCGCGGCTATTGACCGCACCCTGTATTTCAGCGGTGATGACGGTAAAACCGGGCAGGAATTATGGAAAGTGGAAGGCAGCTTCTGGATGCCTTCCACCGGGTTCGCCCCGAACCGTGTGACCGCCATCAAAGAGCAGCCCAAAGAGGAACAATATAAAGACCTGGACAGTCTGCAACTGATCATCCCGTCTTTATCCCTTGATTCAGAGATTGTGGGAGTTCTTCCCAAGAATAAAGGATGGGATCTTACCTGGTTGTGGAATCAGGTAGGGTACCTCCAGGGAACCGCTTTTCCCACATATGAAGGGAATTCAGTGCTGACTGCCCATGTGTCACTACCCAATGGTAAACCGGGGCCATTTGCCAATCTGGCCCTGTTAAAGTTTGATGACCCCATTCAGGTTAATGCCTGGGGAAATGCATATACATACCGTGTTCGCTCCGTCGAACGCGTGTTACCGGATGACCGCAGCGCTTTCCGCCATGAAGATAAAAGCTGGTTGACACTCATCACCTGTCAGGGTTTTGATGAGGCCAGCGGAACATATCAATACAGGACGGTTGTAAAGGCGGCACTGGTAGAAGTCAATCCGGGACGTTAAGGAGGAGTAATGTTTAAGAAAATCTTCGCAAAAAAGAAGGTATGGATTCCCATCGTAGTGGTTCTGATCATCGCGGCCGTTGTTGTTTTCGTGCTGCCAATGTTTACAGCGGGACAGGCCGCGGCTAACTCGCCGTATCAGACTGCCCCACTCTCCCGAGGCTCTTTGACAGCCACCGTCGGGGCTACCGGCACCATCCGTGCCAAACAGACAGCGGTTCTGAACTGGGAAACAAGCGGTACGGTTGAGTCAATCGATGTGAAAGTTGGTGACTCTGTCGCCAAAGATGAACATCTGGCTTCTCTGGCGCAAACATCGCTTTCTCAACAGATCATCCTGGCTCAGGCGGATCTTGTGACGGCCAGGCGGAACCTGGAAAATCTGGAAAAATCCAACCTCTCCACCTCACAGGCGGAACAGGCGTTGGCTGTTGCCCAGAAGAATCTGGATGACGCCCGGGATAAAAAAGACAGCAAAAAATTTACCAAAGCTGACCAGAGTGTGATCGATGCAGCCTACGCGAATTACATCCTTGCCAAAGAAGAATTGGAAGATGTTCAGCCGGATTATGACGGCACCCGCTGGAAAGCGGAAGATGACCCGGTGCGCGCGGCAGCGACAGCCAAATACACCGCCGCGTTGAAAAAACGTGATACCGCTCTGGCCAACTACAATTACGCCAAAAGCTATCCGGATGAATTGGAACAGGCAGAGATTGACGCCAACCTCGCGTTGGCTGAATCCAAAGTCAAAGACGCGCAGCGTGAATATGACCGTTTGAAAGCCGGCGCCGATCCGGAAGATATTGCCGCCGCCAAAGCCCGTGTTGCCGCTATCGAAGCCACACTGAAATCAGCCTATGTTGAAGCACCCTTTGCCGGCACGGTGACGGATGTCAAATCCAAAGTGGGCGACCAGGTTTCCATGACCACAACCGGCTTCCGCATCGATGATCTCTCACACCTTTACGCGGATATTGATGTCACCGAAGTGGATATCAACCGCGTGAAGATCGGCCAGGATGTCACCCTGACGTTCGATGCCATACCGGAAAAGACCTATAACGGTATGGTGACAGAGGTTGGCGCGGTAGGCACATCCGTTCAGGGTGTGGTGAATTTCACGGTTACAGTCGAGATCACCGATGGCGATGAAAATGTCAAACCCGGAATGACATCCGCGGTGAATATTGTCGTCAACCAGCTGGATGATATTCTACTGGTCCCCAATCGCGCCGTACGCCTGAAAGAGGGTGAACGGGTGGTCTATGTATTAAAGAATGGAGTTCCGACTCCTGTAGAAATCACAATCGGCGCCAGTTCAGATACCTCCAGTGAATTCCTTTCCGGAGAACTGAAAGAAGGTGACCTGATAGTATTGAACCCGCCAACCATGACAATGTTTGGCCCCGGAGGGGAATAATCCCTGAATCAGGCAAGAAAATGACAGATCACGTAATTTACACTAATGAGATCACCAAGATCTATCAGATGGGTGAGGTTGAGGTTCGCGCCTTGAATGGCGTCTCGATCACGATTGATCGTGGCGAGATGGTAGCCATTATGGGCCCATCAGGTTCCGGAAAATCCACTTTGATGAACATTCTGGGCTGCCTGGACCGCCCGACCGGAGGAGACTACTTCCTGGACGGTGAAAGAGTGTCAGATTTGAGCGATGACCAGCTCGCGGATATCCGTAACCGGAAAGTCGGGTTTATTTTTCAGAGTTTCAACCTGCTCTCGCGGGCTACGGCCATCGCCAATGTTGAATTACCTCTGAGGTATGCCGGCAATAAATCCGGACGAACAGAGAGAGCCCGGGCTGCTTTGGAGGTTGTCGGTCTTGGTCACCGTATTCACCATAAACCATTTGAACTTTCAGGCGGCCAGCAGCAGCGTGTGGCCATCGCCCGCGCCCTGGTAAACGACCCGGCCATCATCATGGCTGACGAGCCGACCGGCAACCTGGATTCGAAATCCGGCAAAGAGATCATGGAGCTTCTCCTCAATTTGAACCGGGAAAAAGGCGCCACAGTCATTATTGTTACCCACGATCCCGTTATTGGCGACCAAACCCAGCGGATCATCCGGGTAAAAGATGGTTTGATCGTGGAGAATCAATGAACATTCTAGAAGCATTTCTCGAAGCGCTGGAGACACTCAGCGCCAATAAATTGCGCTCCGGCCTGACGATCCTGGGTATTGTGATCGGTGTGGCTGCCGTTATCGCCATGCTGGCAATCGGCGAAGGCGCGCAATCGTATATCACAGGCACGATCAGTGACCTGGGAACCAACCTGATCTTCATCGTTAGTGGTAATTCAAGGAACGAAAACCGCAACATTAAACCACTGACGGAAATGGACGCGAAAGCCATGGTGGATAGCATACTGGCACCTGATGTTCTTGTGGCCGAACCGCTACTATCCACACGGTTGCAGGTTACGTATGGTTCTGAAAAGAAGAGCACATCCATAGATGGTGTGACTCCAAACTATATCAGTATCAGCAATTATGAATACACAGAAGGATCTGGAATTACTGAAGAACACATACTCGGCCAGGCATCGGTGGCAGTATTGGGTGTGGATGTAGCCGATAAATTGTTTGAGCGCCGTGAAGGGCTGATTGGAGAGACAATCCGCATTCAAGGTCAACCTTTCAGGATTGTAGGCATTCTGAAACCAAAAGGCGGAGGCATGGGAGGAAGCCAGGATGACCTGGTGATGATCCCTTTCAGCACAGCACAGTCACGTCTGATTCGCCGTAACAGCAGCGCTGTCGACGCGATTGTCGCGCAGGCAGCCTCTGCTGACACCGTGGAAAAAGCCACGGAAGACATTTCGAATATCTTGCGCACCCGCCACCGGTCTCCTGTTGGTTCAGATGACTTTCAGGTCATTTCCCAGCAATCAGCCGTATCCATGGTCAGTTCAATCACCAATGTGTTGACTGTTTTCCTGGGCGGCATCGCGGCGATCTCGCTGCTGGTCGGCGGTATCGGCATTATGAATATCATGCTGGTTTCTGTCACCGAACGTACAAGGGAGATCGGCCTGCGGAAAGCGTTGGGAGCGAAAAAGAGTGACATCCTCATTCAATTCCTCGTTGAATCCGCTCTTTTGAGCCTTTTTGGAGGAATAATTGGGATTATCCTCGGCTGGTTGATCGCCTTCATTGTAGGTAAAGTTGCCGCCGCCACAGGCACAGAATTTACACCTGAGGTCGGTATGAACGCCATCCTGCTGGCTACCCTGTTCTCGACAGCCGTCGGCCTCTTCTTTGGTATCTACCCGGCCAACCGGGCTGCCAGCTTACAACCTGTTGAGGCCCTGCGACACGAGTAGTTCTTCATACTTCGGGTCACCCAGAAAGTACCGCAATTCCGGTTCGAACGTCACCAACAGTGGGACAGGAACCGGAGACGGACGAAGGCAAGACCCGGGCTCATCTAATAAAAGGCCGGTATCATCCAAAGTGATCCGGCCTTTTTCGTCCAGATCCAATGGATGCAAAATGCAATAGAAAGGTTTTAACGCCCATGGATCCATCCCGGCTCTTGCCGCGGCGGTTTGAATGGCGCATTTATGGTCGTCACGCAGGAAGACACAGGCAATACCCCCGTAATGCTTCGGTGAATCCACCACACTGCTGTGAACAACCCGGCCGGATGGAGCGAATTCATCGGTGTCCTCCCGTCCGTCAAACCAACCGGTGGGATCCTGCCGGTCTGCCGGCAATTCAGCCTTGATCAGGTCTGCGTTTTGAAGTAACTTCTCCGCCTCCCGGCTGTCAACCCAGACGCCATACAGGCAGCAGGCAGCCTGGCATTCATGTAATTTGCATCGCGTCATCGGTTCGGCTAACAACATGCGTGGATTAATTTCCCTGTCTGACATGTTGCTGATTGTACTCTGAGTCGGGTTGTATGCCATTGAGTTGGAGTAGAATTGCATTATTAAATCATTTTCATACGTTTCGCGAGGAGGATCGTCCATGACCTGGAAAGTATTGCTGACAGATGGTTTGGAAGAGAATGGGAAAGAAATTTTGCGCGCGAAAGCTCAGGTTACCGATCAACCGGGTATCACCGCAGAAGAACTACTCAAAGTGGCGGGGGAATATGACGCCATCATTGTTCGCGGCCGGACAAAGGTCATTCCGGCTGTGTTTGACGCGGCTCCGAATTGGAAAGTTGTTGGGCGCGCGGGTGTTGGTGTGGATAACATTGATCTCGCAGCCGC
>CAYOKC010000003.1:0-15875 GCA_964404415.1 uncultured Leptolinea sp.
ATAGATCTCATACGGGGTGACAACCTGCTCCATGCGCCCCTGGCTCATCACCACGATGCGGTCAGAGAGTGACAGAGCTTCCTCCTGGTCGTGGGTCACATAGATCGTGGTGATGCCGAGTTGTTGTTGGATGCGCCGGATTTCCTGCCGCAGCTCCACGCGAATCTTGGCATCCAGAGCGGAGAGCGGTTCATCCAGTAGAAGAGCCTGCGGTTTGAATGCCAGTGCCCGTGCCAGAGCCACGCGCTGCTGCTGCCCGCCAGAAAGCTGCGACGGGAACCGGTTGGCAAATTCTTCCATATGGATCAACACCAGCATGTCATCCACCCGTTTTTTGATTTCTGTTCGATGGGTGCCGGCGATCTTAAGACCGTAACCAATGTTTTCGGCAACGGTCATGTTGGGAAATAACGCGTAAGACTGGAACACCATACCCACCTTGCGGCGGTTTGGCGGGGTGAATGTCATATCCTGACCGGCCAGGGTGACATTGCCCGATGTGGGTAATTCAAAACCGGCGATCATACGCAGAGTGGTGGTCTTTCCGCAACCGCTGGGGCCTAAGAAGGAAATGAATTCTCCCTGTTCCGCCTGAAGGTTGAAATCTTCCACAGCCACACGTTCGGAAAAAGCTTTTTTTACATGGGTAAGTTCAATGAAACTCATTTTGACCTCGCTTTTTTCTTTATCTTCAACGACCTGTCAACTGCTGACTGGACCCGCCGCGGCTGAACCACTGGATCAGGCCAAGGCACACCCAGGTAAGGGCGTAACTGAGGATGGCCAGGGCAGCCGGCTCATACGCGCGGGAACGCCCAACCAGAACCATGTATGGCCCCAGAGCCGGGCGGACCAGAAAATCGCCCAGAATCAACTCACCGATCACTGTGGCGAAACAGATAAGGGACCCACTCAAGATGGCAATACGCATGTTGGGGATGATCACGTTGAACATCACCTGAAATCCATTGGAGCCCAGACTCTGGGCGGCTTCTGTCAATGTACGCACATCAATGGAGCGCATGCCTACGTCAACCGCACGGTACATATATGGCATGGAAAGCACCACATACCCGGCAACCATGAGGATGTCGGTCGAAAACGGGTGTAGAGTCATCTGCAGGGGCGGCCGGCTGAACGTGCGGATGATGCCGAACACATAAACGATAACGGGAATTATGAACGGGAGAATGGTGATGATCTCAATAACCGGCCGTATCTGCGGGAACTTTAGATGTACCCAGTACACAGTGGGCAGGAAAAGTGCCAGACTGATTAATACTGTGATCACACCCATCACGACCGAATATTGAAAGCTCTCGAAGAATTTGGGGTCTGATAAGACGATACGGTATGCCTCAAAACTTAATTGCCCCTTGATCATTCGTAATGAAAATTCAAGAGTCCCGTACAAAGGGATAAAGAAATACAGCATACCCAGCACCGCCCACAAAACACCCCAGGCATTGCCCTTCTTCTTCTGGTTTATGATTTCAGCCATTTTGTTGTCCTGTGCTGCAAAATGGAATACCCGGTGATGCATATGGCCATAACAACCACCATACCCAGTGCCAGCGCGTAACCTTCATTTGGGTTGTTCAAAACATCGCCGCGGATCTGCTGGCCGATGAGAATGGTCACAAGGTAAATACTTCCCCCCGTGAGAGCCTGGGCAGTGGCAAACGCACCAAACGCGCTGGCAAAAAGAAGCATCATGGCGCCCAGAATGGATGGGAAGAGAATGGGCAACCCGACATTTATCCAGTATTGGAATGAGTTACCGCCTAGATTATCTGAAGCTTCCCGCCATTCACGCCTCAGCCCTTCAAGCGCCGGGGTAATGGTCAATACCATCAGCGGGAATTCGAAATAGATATACGTCAACGTCAAACCGGTAATACTGTAGAGGTTGAAACCTGTCTCATACAAATTGAATGGACAAATTTTCGCTTCTCCAGCCCCCGCAAAACAGATGTTTTTCAGGAATGTGGTGATGAACCCGGTATGGCCCAGGGTGGCGATAAACGCGAACGCCAGCGGAACCCCGCCAAAATTGGCGGCAAGCCCGGAAAAGGTCATGATGATATTCCGCATCCACTGGGGCGCTTTGCCAATGGTGATGGCGTAGGCTACAAAAAAGCCGAATAACCCGCCCGCGATGGATGTGATGACGCTCACCTGAAGGCTGATCGAGAAGGACTTCAGCACATACGGGTTCATCAAAACCGAGATATTGCTGAGTGTGAAGTTCCCCTTTTGGTCCAGAAACGCGCCGGCAAAAAGATTGGTAGAGGGCATAACCACAAAGGCAAGAATAAACAGGAAAAAAGGCAGTACGCCTATCCATTTGCTATAGGTGTTTAACGTACTTGGTTTATCGGGAACCTTTTTCTCCCGGGTGTTTTCAATGATCGTCACTCTTTTTTGCTCCTTTGCTGGCTGGTATTGGTCTCAAAGGGTATAGGCTTATAGTGTGCGGCGTGACCCGGTAAGACAGAACCGGGTCACGCCTTGGAGAAGTGCCTGATGGGATGTGTTAATTATTGGATTTGATATCGAGACCCACAACCGAGTCCCATTGTTCTTTGATGGTGGAACGGGCTTTGCTGAGCTGATCGCCATTGGGGACAATGGAGTCTTTGAGCAAAGCGGGATCGGGTAGTTTGGCTTTGAGTTCGTCGGAGACAACATTGCGTGAGGTCAGGTCAGCCAGGCGGGACGGGGCGCAGTATCCTTTGATCCAGGTCAACTGACCTTCGTCAGAGAACAGGTATTCTTCCCAGAGGCGGGCGGCGGCGGGGTGCGGGGCGTACGCGCTGATCGCCTGGTAGTAGTATCCACCCCAGTTGATGTCAGATGGGTAGACAATTTCAATATTGGGATTGCCCTTGAAGTTGTCTTTATTGGCGTAAGCCAGGTAGCTCCACTGGAAGGTGATGGGGGTTTCGCCTTTGGCGATAGGGCCGGAGTCGGCGATGAGCGGAAGCAGGTTGCCGGCGGCATTCATTTCTTTGAAGAAATTGAGGCCGGGCTGGATGTCATCGAGAGTACCGCCATTGGCGAGGGCAGCAGCGTAAACAGTCTGCGCGGCCTGGTTGGAAGCGCGGGGGTCACCAGCGAGGGCAACTTTGCTCTTGTATTTGGGATCCAGCAGGTCTTTGAAGGTTTTCGGCATTTCGGTGACAACGTCGCTATTGATTTCGAAGACCATCACACCACTGTAATCTACGAAGAAGTGACCATCAGGATCATTGTTGCCAACGATGGTATCCCAGGTGGCTACTTTGTAGGGAGCCAGCAGGTTTTCTTCTTTGGCGCTGGGGCCGTAGGCGGGACCGATATCAAGAACATCCGGAGCCTGGGGGCCTTTGTTTTCTTTGTTGTCTTTGATGGCCTGGATTTCGTCAGCGGAACCACCATCAGGGTTGAGAGAATTGACTTTGATGCCGTATTTCTTGGAGAAGTTGTCCATCATCTCGCCGTAGTTACACCAATCGCGGGGCAGGGTGATGACGTTCAGTTCGCCTTCCGCTTTGGCGGCGGCGATCAGGGCTTCCATACCGCCGGCTTCTTCGGCCGATTTGACGGTGTTGAAGTCAACTTTGGCCGGGGCGGCTTCTGTAGCGGCATCGGCTTTGGGGGCTTCTGTCGCGGCCGCGGCAGTTTCGGCGGGCTTGGTCGGTTCAGCGGTTGCGGCAGGTGTGGAGGGCGCGCAGGCAGCTAAAACCATGGTTAGTACAAGTAAGACAAAAACGGGCATAGAAACCTTGTGTTGCATCGATTTATCCTTCCTTCTTCTCTGGCGGTTTGGTTATCTATGCCATAATACCGAGCGTTCATTAACCCATCTTTTCCTGTGAATTAACGGGAATTAACATCGAGTTAAGGGTTATGTGCCCGGTATTCCAGAAAATGGTTAAAAAAGTGGCGCGAGGTATTTAACCGGATATTAACCCACGATTCCTGATCGCTTAATCAATATGACGGACAATGTACTTAAACACGGAATGTCTCTGAAATGGATTTTCGGAAACAACATCTCTACCGGTAAAAGGGAGCCAGTTATAAATATGACGATTGCTATTTTTGACCTGGATAACACCATACTCGAGGGGGATATTGAGTGGTTATGGGGGGAATACCTGATTCAAAACAAAATGACCGGGCCTGATTATCTGCAGAACATGATGTATTATTTTCAGTTATACCAATCGGGCACACTTGAGATTCGTGATTATCAACGTTTCTTTCTTAAACCTTTGACCCGGTTGGACAGCACAACGCTAAACACCATGCTGACAGATTTTTTCCAAACGGTTGAAAAACTCTGGCGGCCGGCTATGCTGGAACGTATCCAATGGCATAGCGATCAGGGACATACGCCGATCCTGGTAAGTGCTTCTTCCAGTTTTCTCGTTGAACCGGTGTCAAAGAAGCTGGGATTCCCCTACACGATCTGCTCACAGTCAGAAATCCTTAATGGTGTGCCCACCGGTGAGATCACCGGAATACCGGCATACCAGGATGGTAAAGTGCAAAACCTGTTGATCTGGCAATTGGACCATGAGGTATCACTGGATGATAGTTGGGCCTACAGCGATTCGTTGAATGACATTCCGATCATGGAAAAAGCGGATCACCCGGTGGCCGTCACACCTGACCCGGCTTTACGTAAATATGCCATGCTCAAAGGCTGGCGGATCATGGACCTGTGAACCAGCGTCATTCCTTAAACTGTCTACTGGCATAGCTCCCGATATAAATATGTTGTCCCCGAATTAATTAATCAGGAATTTACGGTTTTTTAATGCATTTTTTGACGAATTGGACATTAATATCGGTATTATTGTGGATAGAAAAATGGGGATAGTTTTGGGTTTCCTCAAATTAATATCTTTGTTCTTTTTATTCACCATCAGGGCGGGGACATATGCGCATTGGACTTAAAGCCAGATTGTTGTTGTTGGGTATTGATAGTGTAATTATCACGGTTGTGGTGTTGATTGCTGTTGCGGTTTGGCAGACAAATAGTTCACTGGATACCTCCAACCAACAGATCAACTCATTCATCAACCGGAACATTACCCAGATTTCCACGGATATTTTCAACCTGATCCAGTCTCAGGACGAATCATTGCAGAACCAGGTAACCAGCGCCATGAATGTGATGGGCAATCTGGTCACCACGTTTGGGGGGTTTTCAGAGGGCAGTTCCACTGTCACCTGGCAGGGCACAGATCAACTTTCCGGTGATTCTAAAGAATTTCAACTTCCGGAACTCATGCTTGGGCAAACCAGAGTTGAAATGGTTACCGAGCAAATGAAAACCGCACCATTGGTAGATAAATTAAGCTCCCTGACAGACGTAAAAGCAACGATCTTCCAGCCTTTACCGAATGAAACGGGGTTATTGCGGGTCGCCTCCAATGTCGTCGCTTCAGACGGTAAACGGGCTGTTGGCACGTATATCCCAGCCAAATATGCAGATGGCAGCCCGAATGATGTTTACACGGCTGTCATGGGTAAGCGTGACTTCATGGGGCTGGCGTATGTGGTCGACGCCTGGTACGTGGCAAAATACCACCCCATTTCAGACAGCACGGGTAAAGTCATCGCGGTTTTATTTGTGGGCAAGAAAGAAGAAAGCGTTTCCACGTTGCGGTACGCGATCCAGAACACGGTGGTGGGAGAAACTGGTTATGTGGGGATCGTCTCAGGTTCCGGAGAGAAAAAAGGCCGGTATATCATTCCCCCTTCCGCGTCAAAGGCAGATCAGCTTCTCTCTGACGAAGCCGCCGATGACCAAAAAGCGGCCTATTCAGAATTATTGGAAAAAGCAATCACCCTCAAATCGGGAGAGACAGTATCCCAAACCGTTAAAGACCTGGAAGGGAATGACCGTGTTGTTCAGGCTTCCTATTATTCCCCCTGGGATTGGATCATTGTGGTCGATGCCAATCTGGCAGATTATCAGCCATTCTTTGGCGCGTTGAAAGACAACCAGAACCTGATGATCAGTCTGTTTGTCCTGATAGGTATCGCGTTGATCATCATTAATTACTTTATTATTGCTCCGCTCACACGCAGCCTTTCTGAACCCATTCTGGCATTAACCCGGGCTTCACAGAAATTGTCTGCCGGTGAAATTGACCAACAAATCTCCATCCACCGGTCTGATGAGATCGGAGACCTCGCTGAAGCATTCCGGGGAATGGTATCTTATTTGAAAGATATGTCAACAACGGCGGCAAAGCTCTCTACCGGCGACCTCACGGCACAGGTAGCCGTGCGTGGAGAAACAGACGAACTGGGGCAGGCTTTCAATACGATGATCAAAGAGTGGAAGTCAACCGTTTCTGATCTCCAGAAAAACGCCGCGTCCTTGAATGATGAATCTATTCAGTTAACCAGAGGGGCTGACCAGATCACTGAAGCGACCACGCAGATATCAACCACTATTCAAGAAATCTCCCGCGGCACAATTCAGCAGGCTGAAAGCGTTAATCAATCTGCGGTAACCATTACGGGCTTAAGCCAGTCGGTCAATATAGTGGCGCGCGGCTCGCAAGATCAGTCAAACGCCGTTCAGGAAGCAGCCTCCCGGGTGACTGAAATTTCAACGGCCATACATGAAGTGGAAGACCACGCGAATACCGTCCAGGATCAGGCTGGCAAGGCCGCCGATTCAGCCCGGGAAGGCGTGAAGACGGTTGAAGGCACCCTGGTGGGAATGCGCCGGATTAAGGAAAAAGTAAACCTTTCGGTGGCGCGGGTGGATGAAATGGGGGCACGTTCACAGGAAATTGGCAAGATCGTTGAGACCATCGATGATATAGCTTCGCAGACGAACCTGCTCGCGCTAAATGCCGCCATTGAAGCAGCCCGTGCCGGTGAGGCGGGTAAAGGTTTCGCCGTGGTAGCGGATGAAGTTCGTAAGCTGGCGGAACGCTCCAGCCAGTCGACGAAAGAGATAGGCGACCTGGTCAAGCGCATTCAAAAGACCATACAGGATGCCATCACAGCCATGAATGAAAGCTCGATAGAGGTGGAATCCGGCGTGGCACAGGCAGAAAAGTCCGGCGAGTCGCTGAATTTGATCATGGACGCAGCGGAGCAGGTAAAAATTCAGGCGGGTTTGGCTGCGAGAGCATCCAATGAGATCCGTGTTTCGTCAACCAGCCTGGTCGAATCTATTGACCGCGTCGCGGAAATTGTGAAAGGCAATACTGGCGAAGTGGAGAAGATGACTGCCAGTATGGTAGTCACCCATGATATGGTAGAAAATATCGCCAGCATCAGCGAAGAGAACAGCGCGGCGGTGGAAGAGGTTTCCGCCTCAACGGAGGAAGTCAGCGCACAGGTATCGGAATTCCGTAATTCCGTCCAAAGCCTTTCTGATATGGCGGGGTATCTGAGGGTTATCTCGGATAAGTTCAAGATTGGTGATTAACCATCCACCGGATGAGTACTATAGCGGGGTGGGAGTTTACTCCCACCCCGTTCTGTTTTAATCGCGGGTCTCTTTTTCCAACCGGTCACAATACACATCAATGGCCTGTTTCATAAAGTGAGCCAGTCCCTTTCTGACTTTCTCGTAGAGCGAATTAAAGCGCGGATCATCTACATACATCTGACCGAGTCCGCGCATGCGTTCAATAGAGGGATCGTAAAAGAATTTCATGTGCTGATGCCAGCGTTTGACAGCTTCCTGCACCTCCGGGCTTTCCGGTGAAAGATACATCAGGAAAGCCATTGACTGCATATTGGATTCGCCTTCAGCAATGATCTTCGCCTGCTTCTCCTTGGTATAGCTGTTCCAATCGATGACGTCATCCATGGCATGTTCCCCGTATTTTTCACGGATTTCTTTCTCAAATTCCGGCTGTTTTTCTTCCGTCCAGCCTTCAAAAAATTCTTCATTTTTCATGGTAGTTCTTCCTTCCAGATAATCAACAGTCTTGTCGATCGTGTGAATAAGTGTACCCAGGTGTTTTGACCTCTCCTGCAGCGAGGCGCGGTGGGCCTGCAGGGCGCGCACCACATCAAAATCAGGGCGGTTTATCAGATCACGGATCGTCTCCAGCGGGATATCCAACTCGCGGTAGAACCGGATCTGCTGCAGCTTCAGTATCGACTCCTTCCCGTATTGCCGGTAACCATTTGAACCTATCGTGGTTGGCTTTAGCAGGCCGATGCGGTCATAGTAGCGCAATGTCCGGGGGGTGACGCCGGCCAACCGGGCGAGTTTGTTAACTGTAAGATTTTCCGTGTCTGTCATGCTGACAGTATAAAGTATGACGTAACGTTAATGTCAAGAGATATTTCCCGGATTAAATAAAAAAGCCCTGAAATTCAGGGCTCATTTGAGTAAAAAATCTGATCTTATGCCGGGATCAACCAGGAGGGCATCCAGAAAGCGCCAAAATGAAATGCGACGCTCAAAACAATGGAAGCGATCAACATAACACCGGTGAAGATCATCAATCCGTAGTCACGTTTTCGAAAATCCGTCTTTTCCAGCCAGGTACGCGGTTTGATGCCGAAGCAACGCAGGTCCATGGCATTGGTCACATCTTCGCCGCCAATGATCGAATTCATCGTCACCGGTACGATCAACGGGGCTACTTTGGCGATCTGAGAGATCAAGCCGCCTTCCACCCGTTCAATCTCATATCCGCGGGCGCGCTGCGCGTCGAGCGTAACACCGAAATCGCGGGCCAGGGTGGGCACGTAGCGGAAGGCAAGGTCCATGGCGTATGCCACACGGTCCGGCAGGCCAAGCCCTTTGAAGGTGAAGCCGTACAGACGCGGGTCCATGGAGTAGGGGATGATGATGAAAATGGCAGAGATGGCTGTCACGCGAAGTATCTGGGCCAGGGCGAACCACAGCCGTTCGTACGTCAGCCGGAACATGATTGGCCAGCCGGTTAATGGCACTGTCCAATTCCAGACGACAAGCGGATGGGTGTTTTCAGGCAGAATGCCAGCCGCGCCGCCCCCGGTGATGATCGTTCCGATGAAGATCATCATGAACAACAAAAAACTGATCAAAATCCAGGCGCGTTTTGTCTCTTTAAAAGGAACACGGGCGGAACCGTACCACAGGAAAGCCAGAACAAAGAAACCGGCCAGAAACCGCACGTCCCAGAAAAATGATATGGCTACCAGAAAAATCAGAGAGAATATCCAGCGCGCGCGCGGGTCAAACGTTTCCATCAAACTGTTGCGGAGGCGGTATTGCCAGGTTACCAGCATAATCTACCCTGTAAGAAAAGTTCCCTGCGAAGCCTCGCAGGGAACTTATTATAACGTTGTATTAACGTCCTGACCTTGACGCGATGGCGTCGTACGCCACCAGAAGGATCGGAACCAGGATCAAACCGTTCAACAGGTTGGGGATGATTGTCGGGATGAAGTTGGTGGCGATGGTGGTGGGAACATCCACACCGGAGACCCAGATCTCAGAGGCGGCGGCTTCTGCGGCAGCCACAAGAACGGCGAGGACAATGAAGCCTTCAACTTTGAGGATGTTGCTCCAGCCTTTGTAACCCTTCAAGCCAACCAGAACCACAAGACCGGTGACAAGGCCCATGATACCGTTCATGAGGTCCCACCAGATCCAGAACCCGTAACCGGAAAGCAGGTCGCCGATGATGTTGCCCAGGAAGCCGGAGATGAAGCCGACGATGGGGCCGAAGACGACACCGAAGAACATGGGGATGGCTACGGCCGGGCGGAACGCCACATTACCGGCAGCGGGGATCTGCAGGAAGTTGGTGGCCCATGAGAGCACAGCGTACAGGGCGGCGCCAATGGCGGAATACACAACTTCGCGGGTGCCAAATTTCCAGAGTGACTTTTTATTCATGACCTTCTCCTTATGGAACATCGAAAGAAATCTGCCGTATGGACAGTCAATGAGGTAGTGGCAACCGGTTGCAGTAGCTGCCACTCACTATTTTAATATTAAACTTAATTGTTGGCGAATAGTTACGGCAGTTTCCTAGATTGCTTTTACCAGTTCTTCCGCGCGCAGGAAGCGGCCGGTTGCGCTGAAATGCTTTTCATTGACTTCCAACAGCGATGTGGGCAGCACCCGGCAGCGATTTAGCCGTTCGCGGTCTTTCAGCACGTCCGCCGGGGTGCCATCCGCCACGATCTGCCCGCCATATACCAGCAGGATACGGTTGGCATACACCACGGCGAGGTCAACATCATGGGTGATGAACAACACGGAATCAAACCCCGGCATTTGTAATATGGCGTCCATGAACTGGTTGTAATTCCAGTAATCCTGCCCGGCGGTCGGCTCGTCCATCATCAATATGCGTGACCGCATGGAAAGCACCGAGGCAATACTCACCCGTTTTTGCTGCCCGAAGGAAAGCGCCAGCGGCGGTGTGTCCAGTTCCGCTTCCATGTGGACGGAATGGATGGCCCAGTTCACATTTTGATCGATCTCATCAGCGGGCATACGCAGGTTGCGCGGTCCGAAAGCGAGTTCTTCTTTTACAGATGGGGCGAACAACATTTGCGTGGGGCTCTGGAACACATAGCCGATGGTATGCGCGGCCTGTGCCACGGTGACCTTGTGGGTGTCTTTGCCTTCCAGCAGTACTTTCCCATCTGTGGGTTTGAGCAGCCCCAGCGCGTGTTTGACGAGTGTCGTCTTGCCGGCCCCGTTATGGCCGAGAATAGCGATCACATCCCCCTTTTTCACGTCAAAGCTGACGTCATGCAGCACGTCCGGCAGGTCTTCACGGTAGCGGAAGCTTACGTGGTCAAAGTGCACCAATGGTTCGCCGATTTCCGGTTTGAGCAATGGCTGGAATTCGATCACCGGTTCGTTTTTTGCACGCTGCATCACCACATCTGCCGGCAATTTAATACGGTGGTAATCCACCACATTCATCAGTCCGGCTGAATCACCATAATAAACCTGTTTGCCTTCATCGATATACAGCACCCTGTCTGGATTGATGCTCAGCACATCTTCCACCCGGTGCTCCACGATCATCACGGCGATCCCTTTATCGGCCAGGTCGCGGAAAATGGATAGTGCTTCATGCGCGGAGGCCGGATCCAGGCTGGCGAGGGGTTCATCCAACAACAGTATTCTTGGCTGCATGGCCAATACGCCGGCCAGGGCAACTTTTTGTTTCTCACCGCCTGAAATGGAAAACGTCTCCCGGTCTCTCAGTTTTAGGATACCCAGGTAATCCAGGGTTTCATCAACCCGGCGGGTGATATCTTCGCGTGAAAAGCCAAGGTTCTCCAGCCCGAATGCAACTTCATTGCGCACATAACTGCCCACGATCTGGCGTTCCGGATCCTGAAGCAGGGTTCCGACGGTCTGCGACAGGTCTGCCATGCTCATCGTGGAGACGGATTTCCCGAGCAGGGTGATATCTCCCCGCATTTCTCCACGGTAGGTGTGCGGGATTAACCCGTTGATACAGCGCATCAGGGTTGTCTTCCCGCAGCCGGAGGAGCCGGCGATCAACAGCACTTCACCCGGGAATACCTTGAAAGAAAGGTCGATAATGGCCGGCTCTGTGCGGCTGTGATATTGAAACGTTAGTCCATCAACGGCGATGTAAGGTTCCGTCAACACAATTACTCCTGAAAAACCAGATCAAATTCCATACCCACACCTGCTTTGAGGCGGTCTGATGCGCTGCCCTGAGATACGGCAATTTCGAGGCAGTCGCTGTCATCCAGAAGGCAGATCAGGTTGCCGGGTTGGGCGGCGCCGTATGTACGGGTAAGACCAGTGATGCTGGTACCCTGAAATTGAATGGTGAAATTGGTTCGCCCCGCGAGATGCGCGGCTGTAAGGTTGCTGGTCAGGTTGCCAAAGTGGTCCACGTGTAACAATGTGCCGTGCCAACCGTTCTCTAATTGGGTGGGAACGGGCAGCTTCAAGAGGACAGGGTCAACCACCGGAGCCCCGAGGGCATTCAATGGCACCCCGGCGGCAATATGAGCCGCGACCGGCGCGAAGATATCACGACCGTGGAAAATATTGGTGACGTTCGGCAGCCAGTACCGCGCGTTTTCCAGCGCGTAATATTCAACCGGCAGGTCTTTACTCCGCGCGGCTTCCACCATCAGAGTGCACAGGCCATTATCCGGCCCGATAAATATCTGGTTTCCTAAACGGGCGGCCAACCCTCTGCGGCTGGTACCCACGCCGGGATCCACCACAGCGACGTGAATGGAGTTATCCGGAAAATAAGGAGTGCAACGTGAAAGGATCACCGCGCCTTCCAGGATGTTGAAAGGGGTGATGTCGTGGGTAAGGACAGAGATCCGGGCTTCTGGCGCAATTGAAAGAATCACACCGTTTAAAACCCCGGCGTCATAATCCTTAATCCCGAAATCGGTTGTGAGTGAAATAACCGGACGGCTCATGCCTGGTCTCCGGTGGCAGCCTGCACTTCAACCAGGTCGCCCGGTTTGATATTGAACTTTTCCGCGGCGTTGCCTTTAACCACCGCGACGATCAGGTCGTCATCGGTGCCGATCATGGCCGCCAGTTCGCCATCAGGCCTATCTTCAAAAGTGTGTATCAACCCGTTTATCGTCTGGCCGGCAATTTTGACGGTGATATTTTCATTACCCTGAAGGTGTTTTGACCCAATATTCGTGGCGATATTGCCGAAATTGTCGATAGTCACCACTTCACCCAGCCAGCCGGAACTCTGATGGCGCGGCTCGGGGTTGGACAGGCGCGCCGGATCGGAGAAAGGTGTTCCCATTTTTTCAACAGGGACACCTTTGGCCAGGTGCGCGGCCGCCGGAGCAAAAATATCCCGCCCGTGGAAAACCCGGCTGATTTCCGGAAGCCAGAATTCCGGTTTGTCAAGCGCGAAGAAACGGCAGGTAGCACCCTGTTTTTCCGCTTCCGAAAACACAAGGGAGAACAGGCCGTTATCCGGCCCGACATAGTAATGTCCATCTACTTCAGCGGACATCGGTCTACGGTGAGTGCCCACACCGGGGTCAACCACCGCGATATGGATGGTACCTTTGGGGAAGTAGCGGGTCGTTCGCAAGAGAGCAATAGCACCCTGGCGGATGTTTTGCGGCGGAATGTAATGGGTTATATCGGCAATTTGCGCATCAGGGCAAATCTTCCAGATGACGCCCTTCATAACACCCACATAACCATCACGCAGGCCGAAATCTGTAAGAATTGAAATTGTAGGCATACGAAATCTCCCAATATCATTAAAGTCAGTGTACCGGTCAATCTCCGAATTATATCCCTACGTACGCTGAACACTTCATCAGTTGTAAATGCGTAAAGCCGGCAGGGTATTTAACTATTTTAGACCAAGTTTATGGACTCGGGTTCCCCCTCTTTTTATAACTGATTTGTTGATATGTTTTCTTCACGGATCTATTGTGAAAGGTTGGGAGCATGAAAAATATCCGCTTGCAATTCCGTTCAATTCAAGGCCGGCTGATCTTTTTAATAGGATTATGTCTGGTGATTGTAGGGGGAGTGATCATCGCGATCAATGGCGTGACAGCCAGCAACCTCGCGATGAATAACGCCCGCGGAAGCGGTTTGCAGAGCGCCCAAAAGACAGCCTACCAGGTGAAGGCCGAACTTGAGTTGGGTATGGATGCTTCACGGACATTGGCATCCGCTTTCTCCTTTATAAAAGACCCCGGTCTTCCCATGATCCTGACAAGGGATCAGGCCAATGCCATGCTGAGGAAAGTGTTGGAAAACAATCCCGGTTTCCTGGGAATTTCCACCGGGTGGGAGCCGAACGCGTTTGATAGTGCCGATTCGGACTTTGTCAACGCGGAAGCCCATGATGCCACCGGACGTTTTATTCCCTACTGGGTCCGCGATGAAAAAGGTGAGATCTCGCAAGTGGCGCTGGTGGATTATGAAACTGAAGGCGCCGGGGAATACTATCTCTGCCCAAAGCGTACCAAAGGAGAGTGTATCCTTGACCCGTACCTGTATGAAATAGGCGGTCAGCAGGTTCTATTAACTTCGACGATGGTGCCGATCCTTAATCAGGATACATTTTATGGTGTGGTGGGTGTTGACACAACCTTAACCTATTTGCAAAATATCGCGGAAAAACTGGATCTATATGAAGGCCAGGCAGAACTCATTTTGATCAGCAGCAACGGGACGGTTGCGGCGGCAGGAAAGCACCCCGAAATGATCGGGAAATCCATGGCAGATTTCCCTGATAATTTCTCAGAAGCCGATATTGAACTGGTGAAATTGGCCACCGAAGATGTGCGGGTGGAGGGTTCTGTGTTGCAGGTTGTAACACCTTTCCAGATAGGCAACTCGCCATCAAAATGGACTGTCATGTTACAGATACCCATGAATATCTTAACCCGTGAGGCGATGCAATCTGTAATCATTGCCAGCCTGGTTGGCATCGGGTTTATCGTTCTGGGTCTTGTTATCATGTGGTTTGTGATCGGGCGTTCTATTTCCAGGCCGGTAAAAACTCTGGCCGCAGGCGCGAATTTGATCGCGCAGGGTGATATCCACGTCAGCGGAATTGACAGAAAACAAATTGAATCGATCAATACCATGCGCGATGAGATTGGCGCCATCGGGCGGGCATTTTCGGCTGTAGTGAATTACCAGAGTGACATGGCTAATGTGGCAGCGCAGATCGCGGAAGGCGACCTCACCGGCAGTATCACACCCAAGGGTGAAACAGATGTGCTGGGTCACGCGTTCGTCAAAATGGGTGAAAGCCTGCGGGCAGCGCTGCATGATGTGGCTGAAAGCGCCGAGGCGGTGAACCAATCATCCACGCAACTGGCATTCAATTCCCAACAGGCCGGGCAGGCGACCTCGCAGATAGCCATGACTATCCAACAGGTGGCTTCAGGTACATCACAGCAGGCGGCGTCTATTTCCAAAACCGCGTCATCTGTAAACCAGATGACAGGCGCGATCGACGGGGTTGCCCGTGGGGCTCAGGCGCAATCGGAAGATATTGCCCGGGCGGTAGTTCTCACCAACCAGCTTTCGCAGGAGATTCAAAAAGTGGCTGGAAACGCGGGTGAAGTGGTACGTGAGTCAACCAACGCTTCAAACGCGGCACGCGATGGTGTGAGTATCGTCAACGATACGCTGCAGGGTATGAACACCATTAAGGAGAAAGTGGATATCTCCGCGAAGAAGGTGCAGGAAATGGGTTCGCGCTCTGACCAGATCGGAGAGATCATCACCACGATCGAAGATATTGCTTCTCAGACCAACCTTCTGGCTTTGAACGCGGCTATTGAAGCCGCCCGTGCCGGAGATGCCGGTAAGGGTTTTGCCGTAGTGGCAGACGAAGTTCGTAAACTGGCGGAACGTTCCTCCACGGCAACAAAAGAGATTGGCGGTTTGATCAATGGAATTCAATCTACAGTTAGCGATGCCGTGAAAGCCATGCAGGATGGTTCAACGGAAGTGGACCTGGGTGTATCCAAAGCGGAACAGGCGGGCAATGCCCTTAAATCCATTCTTGACGCGGCGGATGAAGTTAAAACCCAGGCGGAACTGGCTGCCGGAGCGACGACTGTGATGGCAAAATCTGCCGATGAACTGGTTACGGCCGTAGATTCGGTATCTGCCGTGGTGGAAGAAAACACAGCTGCCACAGAACAGATGACGGCCAGCTCGACCGAGGTTTCGCAATCCATAGAGAATATCGCGTCTATCTCGGAAGAGAATTCTGCCGCCGTTGAAGAGGTGTCAGCATCCACCGAAGAGATGTCTGCGCAGGTGGAAGAAGTATCCGCCTCTGCACAGGAACTGGCCGAACAATCATCAAGGCTGAAGGAAGTTGTATCCCGGTTCAAGATATAAAACCGGAGTAAATGTTGTAAAC
>CAYOKC010000003.1:15885-21242 GCA_964404415.1 uncultured Leptolinea sp.
GAATAACAGGTTAAAGCAAGTAGAACAGGCCGGAAGACCTGTTCTACTTTTTTACCGATTAAATTGGGAGGGATCGGTATGGAATTGGTACGTTATATAAAGACGATCTGGGCGCCTTCGGTCATATCCATAAAGTCGCTCGCGGTGACAATATCCTTAACACCGTCGATAAAGTCTTCTTTCTTCAAATTGAACATATCCACTGACAACTTGCAGGCATACAGATTGGCGCCGGCATCAACCATCATTTCAAGGTATTCACGCACAGTGGGTACGCCGAGTTTCTTCATTTTGTCGTTCATAAGGGCTGTGGCAATGGGGGTCATGCCGGGGAATGCACCCAGGAATTGCGGAATGCCGATATAGCCGGGAACGCCCATCATGTTCATCTTCATGCTGGCGTTACCCACCGGGGGGATTTCCATATGGTCAACACGGTCTTTATTGATCATATCCATACCCCAGAAGGTAAAGAAGATGGTTACATCGATCCCGTTACCGAGAGCGGCCCAACCCATCACCAGAGCGGGATACGCCATATCCAGGTTGCCTTTGGAGCAGATAAAAGCGATCTTGCGTTGTTCTTCAGCCATTAGTTCGTCTCCTTAAGTTGAAAACCTAAACACAACCTTCCGGTTTACCCAACCCGGCAATGCGGGCGACTTTCTTGGCGGGGCCTTTGGGGAATAAGGTGAATAATTCCTTGGTGGATACGCCGCTGCCGTTGGTAATGGTGCGCAATGTGGGAGACGCGCCGTTGGATGCCGCGCTGCCGCGTGAAAAATCGATCACCTTCCAGTGGGCTTCAGTCAAAGGGTCAATGCCTTCTTCTTTGGCGATTTCCACGGCAATTTCTTTTGTCCATTCACTCGGGTCAGACAGGAACCCTTCATCATTAACTTGAACCGTTTTGCCTGCGATTGTTTTTGTAGCCATAGTAGTCTCCTGAAAATTTATTAGGTAGAAAAGGTTGTTACGCGGTTTCCAGTTTCTGTTTACCGGCCATGCTGAATTCGCTGGGTAATGGAATTTCGATCCCCTGCATCATCATGTACCAGTACATATACCGGAAGAAGAGTTTTCCCCAGTGATTGATAGTTGTCTCTTTCAGTAGAGAGAAGGGACCAACCATTGGAACGGGGTACGCGCCTGGAAGCGGTTCAACATCGTAGCTGAAGTCGATCAAAAAGCCTTTGTTGAAACCGGATTCGATGTAGCAACTGGCATGGCCGTCAAATTTGCCGTGCATCTCTTTGTCATTCATATGCGCCAGCAGGTTTTCCACCGCGAACTCGTGCTGGAAATGGACCACCGCGCCGGCTTTGGAGGTGGGTATATTTGTGGCATCACCCAGAACCCAGATATTTGGCCATTTCTTGGATTGCAGGGTGAATTTATCTGTCGGGACGAAATTGAGGTCATCGCCAAGCCCAGAACGACCGATAACATCCGCGCCTTTGTTGACGGGAACAGTGATCAACATGTCATATGGAATTTCGCGCTCATCATAAGAGCGGAGGACATTCTTGCCCGAATCCACTTCACTGGCCATGAAATCAGTTTCAACATGGATGTTCTTTTTTACCAGAATTTCACCCAGGGCTTTGGCCGCCACCGGTTTGGTGAAAGCGCCGGAAAGGGGTGTGGCATATACCAGTTCCACTTTATTTCGGATTCCGCGTTTGGTGAAATAGTCATCCGCGAGGAAGAGGAATTCCAATGGCGCAACAGGGCATTTTATAGGATTTTCTACCACATTCATTACCAGGCGGCCGCCTTCCCACTTTTCCAATACCGGATGGATGGCGGAGGCGCCTTTAAACGTGTAGAAATCAAAGATATTCTTATGCCACCCGGCTCCGAGCATACCTTCGGTTTCTTCCGGATGGATATCCACGCCGGTGGCGATCACCAGGTAGTCATATGTAATTACCCGGTTTTCTTTCATTAATTTAACCCTGTTTGCTTCGGGTTCAATAATCTCAATATCAGAAATGATGAATTCCACATTTCCCGGAACAAATTTGCGTTTGGGTTTGATTACATCAGATTCCTTGTAGCGGCCGAATGGTAAGAACAGGAACCCCGGCTGGTAATAATGCTGTTCATCCTTGTCCACCAGAATGACCTTCCAGTCGTGACTGTCCAACTTGGAAACCATTTTTCGGGCCATCATAGTGCCTGCCGTGCCTGCGCCCAGGATCAACAACGTCTTCATACAATCCTCCTCAAGGGATCTGTGTGAGATCCGCGATTTTCTTCAACCGGTGCGAAAATGCGGACCGCTCCTGTAAGATACTGGTAAATGCCTCGGCAGCCGATGCTGCCCAGGTGTCAAAGATCGATTCTTGTTCCAGCGGAAGAACCGGCGCTTCCGCAAACGCTTTCTTTATTTCTTCCTCTGAATGGCCTTTTTCACGAAGATGTTGGATGATGGAGGCAGGTAAGCTTTGTTGGATCCCCGGCCGCCGGTATCCACCGGCTATAAACAGAGCGACAGTATCGTCACCGGAATTGACCAGTTTCCCCGCGTAATGGAGTCCCGCGTGACAGGTGAAACGTACCGCGCCATTTCGCGCTTTCTCAAAAAAGCTATATTGCGACTCGCGGCAGGCATCTAGTGAAGAAACATCATTGGTAAACAACCGGCAGAAAGAGCATGGATTACTGATGGTAGTGATCAAGTTTCCCTGCGGGCTGATCAGGGAAGCCGAAAACCGGCTGACGGTGGAGAAAAGATCCTGAATGGTTTGCAGACAATGGACGGGAAGGCCGTTGTCATCATTGGAGTCTGGTTTATTCAACAACCGGTCCACTTCCTGCCGGGCGAAACGCCATTGCTGCCCGATCTTGGTTCCCTTCAATCGTCCGTCATTTAACATCCGGTAAATGGTTATCCGGTCAACCTTGAGCAGTTCCTGAGTCTGGCGGGTAGTAAGATATTCGTCCATATGTTATATCAACCTATAACATATTATACAAATTGAACTGGATATTGCAAGTGATATTTATCACAAATTATCATATTTACGCTGAATTAATAAAAAAAACCGGCTTTAGTTAGAAATTATTACTAAAACCGGTAATGCTGCTACTGATTTGTTACCAAATGTAGTCTTCAGGCAGATTCCAGCGCCTGGTTCAAATCCCAGAGGATATCTTCAATGTCTTCCAGACCGATGCTCAGGCGGATAAAGTCCGGTGATACGCCGGCTTCGATCTGCTGCTGTTCGTTGAGCTGCCCGTGCGTGGTGGTGGCGGGGTGAATGGCCAGGCTTCGGGCATCACCCACATTGGCCACGTGGCTGAAGAGCTTCAGGTTATCGATGAATTTCCCGCCGGCTTTGGAGCCGCCTTTGATGCCAAATCCCAGCATGGATCCGCAACCCTGGGGAAAGTACTTTCTGGCCAGTTCAAAGTCGGGGCTCGATTTCAACCCGGGGTAGGCCACCCAGCCAACTTTGGGGTGTTTTTCAAGGAAATCAGCCACTTTTTGCGCGTTCTGAGTATGGCGTTCCACCCGGATGCTGAGGGTTTCCAAACCCTGAATGAAAAGGAAGGAATTGAACGGTGAAAGGCAGCCGCCAAAATCACGCAGGATCTGAACACGGGCTTTGGTGATGAATGCCGCCGGTCCAACACTGGCAAACACCAGACCGTGGTAACTGGGGTCAGGGGTGTTGAAGTTGGGGAAGCGGGGATTGCCTTCCCATTTGAAATTGCCGCCGTCCACGATCACACCGCCGATGGACGTGCCATGGCCGCCGATGAATTTGGTGGCAGAGTGGGTGACAATGTTCGCGCCCCACTCAAACGGACGGAAGAGGTACGGCGTGGCGAAGGTGTTGTCGATCACCAGCGGGATGCCAAATTCTTGCGCGATTTTTGCCACACCCTCGATCGGGAAGACGTTGATGCGCGGGTTGCCCAGGGTTTCGCCGTACAGGATCTTGGTGTTGGGGCGGATGGCTTTGCGGAAGTTCTCGGGATCAGACGGATCGACAAAGGTCACATCGATACCCAGCCGGGGGAAGGTGTAGGCAAACTGGTTGTATGTGCCGCCATACAGAGTAGCCGCGGAGACGATGTGGTCACCCTGCTGGCAGATAGCCAGTATGGCTTGCGCCTGGGCGGCGTGCCCCGAGCTGACGGCCAGTGCCCCCACGCCGCCTTCCAGCGACGCCACACGCTGTTCAAACACATCACTGGTGGGGTTCATGATGCGGGTATAGATATTACCGCTTTCTTTTAAGGCAAACAGGTTGGCGGCATGCTCGGTGCTGTCAAACGCGTAGGATGTAGTCTGGTAGATCGGTACAGCCATTGATTTTGTTGTCGGGTCTGCAGATTGACCGGCATGGAGCTGGCGGGTGGAGAAGCCGAAATTTCGGGTAGTGTCTTTTTCAGTCATTATGGTTTTCCTTAACTGGTACGGCAAAAACGGTTAATCAGGTGGATGCAACTGCATCGAGGTTACAGGACACATTCATTTTTGGCACATACACATGCTCATGGTTATCTTCCTCCTTGGCGTTGGGGATTGTCCTGTGGGATCAGCTCAGTTCATCCAGGTTGTACGGCGTTTCTTCATACACGCAGTAGTTCAACCAGTTGGAGAACAGCAGGCTGGCGTGACCGCGCCAGCGCACGACCGGGGATTTTGAGGGATCATCGTTCGGGTAGTAATTCCGGGGTACCGCGATCGGCAGGCCGAGGTTGACGTCACGGTCGTATTCGCCTTTCAGGGTAAGCGGGTCGTATTCCGAGTGGCCGGTGGCAAAGACCTGTTTTCCATCGTGGGTGGAAACCAGATAAATACCGGCATCCGGTGATTCGGCTAGAATGTCGAGTTCGGGAACCTTCTCAATATCTTCACGTCGCACTTCGGTATGGCGTGAATGCGGCGCGTAGAATACATCATCGAAGCCGCGCAGAAGGTTGGTATTTTTGGTGGAGATATGGTGTTCGAAAACGCCGAACTGCTTGGCTGGCAGGGCGTACTTGGGGATGCCATACTTGTGGTACAGGCCGGCCTGAGCGCCCCAGCAAATGAAAAAGGTGGAAAAAACATTGTGGGCAGACCAGTCTATGATCGTAGTCAATTCGTCCCAGTAGTCCACCTCTTCAAAGGGTAGGTTTTCCACCGGTGCACCGGTGATGATCAGTCCGTCAAAGCGCTGGTCTTTTATTTGCTCGTGGGTTTGGTAGAAAGAGAGTAAATGTTCCGCGGAGGTGTTTTTGCTCTGGTGAGTATCCGTGCGCAGCAGGGTGATATCCACCTGGAGCGGAGAGTTGCCCAGAAGCCGCAGCAATTGGGTTTCTGTGGTGATCTTGGTGGGCATTAGATTCAGGATGGC
>CAYOKC010000003.1:21252-52497 GCA_964404415.1 uncultured Leptolinea sp.
ATCTTCAGCGAGCGGATATCCTGATGCAGGGCGCGGTCTTCATCCATGACGAAGATGTTTTCGCTGTTCAGTGTCTCGCGCGCGGGTAATCTGTTGGGAATTTTGATTGGCATGGCTTTCTCCGGTATAAAAAAATCCTCTTCTTATGGTGATAAGAAGAGGTGCGAAAAAGCCACAGATCTCCTCTCATCTCCCAGAATACATCTTCTGCGGGATTTGACACCATGCCTTCCGGCTGGTTGTCGAGGTATCATAGGGCCCGTCCCTCCACCTCTCTGGATAAGAGTGCATCAAATATTCAATTGTTTTGCATCGCGTACTTTCTAGATTGTTCCCGGAAAGTATTAGTCGTTATATTACATCGGGAACAAACAAAATACAAGCCCCCAAATTTGTACATTAGGAAATTCTTAACTTTCAGACCTTAATTATCCAAACCGCAAAGGGAGCAAGGCAATAATTACGGAAGTCGAACCTGTGGTTATAATTCTTACGCTGATTGGCTTGTCATTTCTTCTGGAAACGCCATAATTATTGTATGCTTGACCGGATTCTCCCTCCTGATAATCAACTCTTCGAACTGGCCCGCCTGGGATCATTGGAAATTCCGCGGTTTAAAGACCGTGTATGGCAAAAAATCTGGGAAAACGTCTATCCGCTGGCAGTCTTTCTATTCGCGGCCTGCGTACCCATTCTGGCTTCATTTTGTTCCGCTCCGGTTATTGTGATCAACCTGGCTACAGAAAATTTCTCAGCCTCCGCGTTTCGTAACCCCATGGCTTCTGACTCGCCGCTGATCACGGCTATGTTCCTATTGTTCAGTTTTACTCCATTTTTTATGTTCATCTGGGGATGGCTGGGAATCATGGAGAAAAGGTCATTCTGGACCACTGGCCTGGAAAAGAATAATATACGGCAGAAATATATCAAAGGCGCGGTCATTGGTTCCCTCATGATGATCATACCGGTTGTGGTCCTTCGGGTATTTGGATTAATAACCCTTGAATCGGATCCCACCGTATGGTCAGGGTGGGCGGCTGTGCCGGGTGTTTTGATCATGCTGACCGGGTGGCTGATACAGGGAGCGGCGGAAGAGACACTCACCCGCGGATTCCTGCTGCCGGTTTTTGGAACGCGCTACGGGGCGGTCTGGGGGATCATTGTGTCTTCCGCGCTGTTTTCGTCACTTCATCTGCTGAACGACAATATAAACTGGATCGCCATGATCAACCTGTTCCTGTTTGGCGTTTTTGCCTGCCTGTATGCCATCCATGAAGGCGGATTATGGGGGGTGTTTGCCATTCACAGCTTCTGGAACTGGGCGCAGGGGAACATAGTGGGGCTGGAAGTCAGCGGCTCATTTATTGGCGGTACTACGTTGATCAACCTCAAAGAATCCGGCCCTGACTGGTTAACTGGCGGCCTGTTTGGCCCCGAAGGTGGTTTGGCCGTCACGATAGTGCTTTTAGTGGGGTGCCTCGCGGTGATATATTTGCAGTTGAAGCGTAACAAACCAACATTACAGAAATTGGAAAATTAGACTCATGATGAGAAAACCTCTGGCCGCAGTGATCTTATGCCTGTTTCTAACCGGCTGCTCTTCACTTCCATTCATATCTCCCGCTGCTGAACCGGTCGAACCGTTATATGTGGGGCCTGACAAAGTAATTTGTGTGAACCCGTACCATAACAACCAGTGTTTGCAGATCAAACACTCTCCTGAAGCGCAATGGGAACTTTATATTGGTGACGTGGTCGGTTTGCAGCATGAGCCCGGATTTATCTACCAGTTGGAAGTGTATAAGGCTAACAATGTGAAACCGGCCGTGGGAGATCCGCCGGTGCAATGGATTATGAGCCGGTTGATCAGTAAAACGAAAAATGGAGAAGCGGTTTCCAACCCGGCGTATATTCAGGGTATTGCCTGGAGTCTGGCTCAGTATGGCGACCCGGCCGGTCTTACAGAGGCCCGGGGTGAGCCAAAGCCGGCCATCCTGTTCCAGGCGGATGGGAAAATAACCGGTTCAACAGGCTGTAATATGTTTACCGGAACGTATTCCATCAATAATGACCGGATCCAGTTTGGGTCCCTGTCACCTTCAAGTAATAAATGCGCGACCCCGGATCCAGCGTTGATGGAACAGGAACAGGCTCTGCTTCTTATACTGCAACAGGCAGATCATTTTGTAATTGAACCGGCCCGCCTGCAGATCATTTCGTCGGGAAACAACAGGCTGATAGTCTTTAATAAATAAAACTGGTCTAGAACACGGATACCTGTCACATACCCCATTCGGGTGCTTTTTGCGTTACCCGGTCAATTTGTGGCGCACTTCCTTGACAAATATCGGGAGCATGATATAAACAAAATCGTTATTTGTATTTTCATTTCAGAAAAAACCTCCCCCCAACCAACTGACAATGACAAAATGGCATCCAGGCAACCGGTTATTTACGTTCCGGCTCAGGAGAGATATTATCCAGAGTTGGTACGCGGGTGCATTAAACTCAATGCTTTTCTGGCAGACCTTGCGTTCCAATGCGGCTGAACTTTCTGCCATAGTGAATCGAGATGAGAAGCGATCCAGGTGTGAGGCTTGGGGATTGAAGTCCCCCAAGTCTCACTGTTTTTTATAAACCGGTAGGTTCCAATCGAACAATTCGCCCGATTGTGCTTACCGCAAATCGGGTGATTTGGATTAAGAAAGCCCTCATGGCAAAGAATCGGAACTTTGACCATGCAAGCTGAAAGATAGAAATGACACTGAGGAGGAACAGAAAATGAAGAAAGCTAAATTGTTTTCCGTAGTTATGCTGGTAGTACTGATGGCCGGTCTTCTTGCCGGCTGCGGTCAATCCAAAACGATCAAAGTCGGTTTTGTCGCCCAGATGACCGGCCCCGATTCCTACATCGGCCAGGCTGCCAAAGTGGCCCTCGAGGATGAGGTCAAAGCTATTAATGAAAAAGGTGGCATTCAGGGTTATAAAGTTGAACTGATCACCTATGACAGCCGCTCCGAAATTCCGGATGCCGTTGCGGCTGCCAAACGTTTGATGGAGCAGGACCAGGTCAACGCCATCATCGGACCTGAATGGTCTGGTGCGGCTATTCCGATCGCCGCCATGGCCGATACCGCCAAAGTCCCCGTAATCGCCACCACCGCTTCCAACGTCAAAGTTACGGTTGATGACAATGATAAAGTCCATCCGTATATGTTCCGCACCTGCTTCATCGATCCGTACCAGGGTTACGCGCTGGCCGATTACGCATACAAAGAACTTGGCAAGAAGAAAGTCGCCTTCATCACCGATGTGACCTCCGCCTACTCCGTGGGTATCCAGAACTTCTTTGAAGATCACTTCAAAGAACTCGGCGGCGAAGTTGTGGCCAAAGAAGGTTACCAGGCCAATGACACCGAATTCCGCGCCCAGATCTCCAAAGTGGCCGAATCCGGCGCCGACCTGCTCATGGTCCCCACCGGTACCTACCGTGATATCGCCCTTATTTCCAAACAGGCTACCGCTCTCGGTCTGAAGATCCAGTACCTGGGTGTTGACGGCTGGGTGGCCGATGAACTGCTCAGCATGGCCGGCCCCGAACTGGAAGGCGCCTACCTCTCCAGCGGCGTTTCCACTGAATCTCCTGAATTCCAGGAATTCAATGCCTCCTTCGA
This sequence comes from uncultured Leptolinea sp., assembly GCA_964404415.1. Taxonomy (GTDB): domain Bacteria; phylum Chloroflexota; class Anaerolineae; order Anaerolineales; family Anaerolineaceae; genus Leptolinea. The sequence goes on from CAYOKC010000003.1 coordinate 24,927, forward strand.
AAAAACCCACGGCCAGAAAGCTTCCGTTTACGCGTACTACGCCCTTGATGCCCTCAAGATGATCGAATACGGCGCCGGCGAAGCGATCACCAAGACTGGTTCTCCCTCGGCCACCGCCATCCGTGACGCCATGGAAAACATGAAAGACGTCCCGGTATTCACCAGCAAGTTGACCATCGAACCGGAAACCCACAATCCCCACAACAAACCGGTCATCATCATGAGCATCAAAGATTCCAAGTGGAATATCGAAAAGACATACGAACCCGAAGGCTAATTCCCGGCCGTTTCAGCGAATTTCTGGATAATAATTTCTAGAAATAATCGGGACGTTCGTCAAACGAATTACCTGAGTAGGGGCGGGCACTCGCCCGCCCCTACCATGATGTCAAAGCTTGTTGTTTATCCGTATTCCTACTTTTCACACAGGTCAGGTTCTCTCATCAACCGGTCTGTTGATAGGTTGATCCCGGGTCTTCCGGAAGAGGAGAAGTAATAGTGACACTCTTTCTTCAGCAAATTGTCAGCGGTATCTCCATCGGGGCGGTGTATTCGCTTCTGGCGGTGGGATACGCGTTGGTTTACAGTGTGTATAACTTCACCAACTGGGCGTTTGACGCCTTTATGGTGGTGGGCGCTTTTGCCGGTTTCTATGCCATTACAAGTTTTTACATGCCGGTATGGCTGGCGCTCACACTTTCCATCATCATAACGGTGGCGCTCTCATTATTCGTTGAGACTGGTGCTTACCGCCCTCTGCGTATGCGCAACGCCCCCCGCCTGTACATGATGATCTCTGCCATGGGCGCGAACCTGGCCATTATCAACATCGTAAACCTGGCGTTTGGCGGCGCGTTCCGCAAATTCCCCGAGATCCTGCCCGGCACCATCAATGTGCAGGGGGTGGCTTTCGGCAAGATGGACCTGGCTGCGGCGATCATATCGTTCGTAGTGTTGGGTTTGCTCTGGTTCTTCCTGATGCGCACCAAACAGGGTCTGGCCATCCGCGCGAGCTCGCTGGATATGGTCACCGCCGGCATTATGGGCATCAACAATAACACGGTCGCCCTTACCATTTTCTTTATCACCGGTGTGCTGTCTTCGATCAGCGGCGTTTTTTACGGCATCAAATATGCTGTTTTCCCGTATCTGGGCTCTGTTACAACCAAAGCCATGATCGCCAGTATCATTGGCGGACTCGGCAGCCTGCCCGGCGCGGTGGTTGGCAGCCTGCTTCTGGGTGTGCTTGAGACGTTGATCTCCGGGTACATCTCGTCTGTGTACCGCGATCTGTTCTCGTTCACCTTCCTGATCATCATGCTGCTGTTCCTTCCGAACGGTATGTTTGGTGTGAAAACGGAAGAAAAGCTGTAGAGGAGCGCATCCATGGGATATATCAATACAATTATGATCCTGGGCGGCATCAGTGTCATTGCCGCGTTGGGTGTTGCCATCCTGACAGGTTACACAGGACTATTCTCCATCGGTCACGCCGCGTTTATGGCCCTCGGTGGTTACGCGGCGGCGTACGCGTTCATGAACTGGCATTTCCCGTTCGTGGTCGCACTGCTGTTCGGCGGGTTGTTTTCCGGCCTGTGCAGCCTGCTTATCGGGTTCCCCACCTTCCGCAGTAAACTCACCGGTGACTATTTTGCCATTGCCACTTTCGGATTTGCCGAAGCGACCCGCCTGCTGTTGAACAACACCTACCAATCACTGGGCGGCGCGTTTGGTTTTACCGGCATCCCCCAGTTGACTACCCTGCCGACCGTACTGATCTCAGTGGCGCTGGCTGTTTTCTTCGCCCACAGTTTTGTCACATCACAGTACGGCAAGAATTGCATCGCCGTCAAACAGGATGAAGTGGCCGCGCAGATGATGGGTGTTAACCTGATGAAAACCAAGCTGACCGCGTTGTTCATCAGCGCCTTCTTTGGCGGGGTGGCGGGCGGCCTGTTCGGCTTTTACATGGCGTATCTTGTTCCCTCCATGTTCACGGCCACGCGTTCCTATGACCTGCTGGCGGCTGTGGTTTTTGGCGGCATGCAGTCACTCATCGGCCCGGCTATCGCCGCGTTCGTTCTGGTGGCTGTACCCGAGCTGCTGCGCTTCTTCACCGAGTGGCGCCTTATCATCTACGGTTTGCTCTTTGTGATCATCATGATCTTCAAACCGCAGGGTTTGCTGGGCTATACCGAAATGAATTTTACCTACACGTGGTCGGTGATCAAGAATATCTTCAAGAAAATATTCGGAAAAAAAGAACCAAAGGCGGAAGGGGGTAACCGGTAATGGGCGGCCCCGTTCTTTCCCTCGATTCTGTTTCCGTCTCATTTGGCGGTGTGAAAGCCGTGCGTAATGTCTCCTTTCACCTGGAACCCGGTGAGTTGATCGGCCTGATTGGCCCCAACGGCGCCGGCAAAACGACGATCTTTAACCTGATCACAGGTTCAGTTAAACCAACCGAAGGTGTGATCTCTTTCAAGGGTACGAGTATTGTCGGAAAAACATCCGACCAGTTGTGCCATCTGGGGATCAGCCGCACGTTCCAGAATATTCGCCTGTTCCCTCAGATGTCGGTCTTTGAGAATGTGGCGCTGGGTTTGCACAGTGATCCGCACTATTCCCTGTTTGAAGCATTCGTCCGCACTCCCAATGCCCGTCGTAAGGAAAAGGAAGTGGAACAGCAGGTTCATGAACTGCTGGCGTTGGTCGGGTTGGATGAGTTTGTTCAGCAGAAAGCCGGCATCCTCCCTTATGGTTTGCAGCGCCGGTTGGAATTGGCGCGGGCTATGGCTACGTCACCGGACCTGCTGCTGCTGGATGAACCGGCAGCCGGTATGAACGAAGATGAATGCGCCGAGCTGATCAAAATGATCCGCCACATTCATGAATTGAAAAAATACACCATCATCCTGATCGAGCATCACATGAATGTGGTGATGGATCTGTGCCGCGATTCCCGTATTATGGTTCTAAACCTGGGTGAAACCCTGGCGATCGGGTCGCCATCTGAAATTCAGAACAACCCGAAGGTCATCGCGGCATATCTTGGTGAGAAAAGAGAGCGAAATGGCAGAAAACGTTCCATTTCTTGATATCGTTGATTTAAACGTACACTATGGCGGTATTCACGCCCTGCGGAATATCAATTTGCAGATCGCGAAAGGTGAGATCGCTTCGGTGATCGGCGCCAACGGTGCGGGTAAATCCACCCTGTTGAAGACCATCGGCAGCGTGAAAACCTTCACATCCGGCAGCATTAAGATCAACGGCACGGACATCCCCAAACAATCGTATCAGGTGGTTAAGGCGGGTGTCACTCTTGTGCCGGAAGGCCGCCGGATTTTCGGTCCTTTGAGTGTGAAAGAGAACCTGCTGCTGGGCGCGTATTCAAAATCGGATGCAGATCAAGTCAATCGCACCATGGAAGAAGTGTTCACCCTGTTCCCTGTTTTGCGCGACCGCGCGAAACAGCCGGGTGGAACGCTTTCAGGCGGCGAGCAACAAATGCTGGCCATCGGCCGCGCGTTGATGTCTGAGCCGCAATTATTGCTGCTCGACGAACCGTCGCTGGGGCTGGCCCCGCTGATCATCGACCTGGTACTGGATACCATTGTAAAATTGAACGAGGAAACCGGCCTGACGATCCTGCTGGTGGAACAGAATGCCAGCCTGGCTCTTGAGATCAGCGACCATTCCTTTGTTCTCGAAACCGGTGAGATCAAAATTCGCGGTCGCGGCATTGACCTGCTGGATGATCCCCGTGTTAAGGAAAGTTACCTGGGTTTATCCGCTACCGAGAAATAGACAATATCGAGGTATAACATGACAGAAAACAGTAACCTTGTTTTATTTAATGGTGTATTCCATACCCTGAATGATGCGAATCCTCTTGCTTCCGCCGTTGCAGTGCGAAGCGGCAAGTTCATTTTTGTTGGTGACGAAACCGGGGCGAAAGCCGCGTTTGCCAATGAACCTTACGAAGTGGTTGACTTGAAGGGCGCGGCCGTTGTGCCCGGCCTGACAGACGCGCATCTGCATTTTGAATACTACGCGTTGATGCTGCAGAATATTAATGCTGAATTGCCCACCGCCGAAGATGTGGTGGCTGAAGTGGAAAAACGTGTCAAATCAACCCCCGAAGGAAAGTGGATTACCGGCTTTGGCTGGAACCACAACGTGTGGGGCGGTGAGTTCCCCACGGCCGCCATGCTGGATAAAGTGGCTCCGCGGCATCCCGTCTCATTGCAGGCCAAGAGCGGCCATGCCATCTGGGTGAACAGCGCGGCGTTGAAAGCAGTCGGCATAACCAACGACACGCCTGACCCGAAGGGCGGACAGATCCTGCGTGACGCGGCCGGCAAGGCTACCGGCGTCATCCTGGAAGAAGCCATGTGGCTGGTTGACCGCAATATTCCGGCGCCGACCACCGAAGAACTGGCTGATGCCATAGAGTACGCTTTGAAAGAAGCCAACAAAATGGGGCTCACCGGTGTGCATGACCTTGACCAGCCCAGCGCGTTCAAAGCCTTCCAGAAGCTCCACAAGGCCGGTAAACTGACCCTGCGTGTCAACAAAGGGATTCCCCTCGCGTACCTTGATCAGGTGATCTCCGCGGGCCTGTACACCGGTTTCGGTGACGATATGCTGCACTTGGGGCCGGTCAAGATGTTCGCCGATGGCGCTCTTGGCCCGCGTACAGCCTGGATGCTGGCCGGTTATGATTCTGCCCCGCAGGATACCGGCATTGCCACCACTGATGTAGAGGTTCTGTGCGAGAGTGTATTGAAAGCCAATGCCAACGGATTGGCCGTAGCCATTCATGCCATCGGTGACCGGGCGAACCGCGAAATTCTGGATATCTATGCCGAAGCAAAGAAACAGTTGCCGGATACCGGCCTGCGCAACCGGATCGAGCATGTGCAGTTGCTTTCTCCGGAAGATATTGGCCGGCTGGGCGACCTGGGGGTGATCGCCTCCATGCAGCCCATCCACGCCACATCCGATATGGACATCGCGGAAAAGCACTGGGGTTCCCGGCTTTCCGGCGCGTACGCGTTGAAGTCACAACTCAAGCATGGCGCCGTTCTGGCGCTCGGGTCTGATTGCCCGGTGGAGACGGCTGATCCGCTGGTGGGCATCCACGCGGCTGTTACCCGCCGGCGTGCCGATGGGACACCCGGCCCGGAAGGCTGGCTGCCGGCAGAGCGGTTGACGGTTGAAGAGGCGGTAAAAGGATATACGCAGGGTCCGGCGTATGCCTGTGGTATGGAAGACCGCCTGGGTACCATCGCTGAAGGCTATCTGGCAGATCTGACAATCCTGGATAAAGATATCTTTGCCATCGATCCCATGGATATTCTGAAAACCAGAGTCCTGGGAACCGTGGTTGACGGCCGTATGGTCTGGCGAAGCACGGATATCTAAGTCGTACATTACCAAATAAGAACGGTACAGGCCCGAGGGAGTTGGACCTGTACCGTTCTTTTTATTAAGCTACCCGTAAAACCAGTAAAAAGATGTGGTTATTTTTTGAGGCTCATCCTGCCAGTTTGGCGGTTTGGGCGATTTCTTCTTTACTCAATATCTGATCCAAATTGAGCATGATGATGAGCCGTTTCTCGATGCGGGCGATACCGGCAATAAAACTCGAATTGATGGTAGTCACAATGGCCGGGGCGGGTTCAATCACAGAATCGTCGATGGTTAGCACCTCCGATACCGCTGTGACGATCATACCAACCTTCATGGAATCCAGGCTGACCACGATGATCCGGGTATCGTTGTTGCGTTTTTGCTCGGGAATGCCGAAGCGTTTTGCCAGATCGATCACCGGCAGCACTGTCCCGCGCAGGTTCGTGATCCCTTCCACGAAGTCAGGGCACTTAGGAACGCGCGTGATCTCCTGGATCTTGATAATGCTTTCTACATGCGCGATCTCGATACCGTATGATTCACTGGCCAGTTCAAATATGACTAATTGTCTTTCCATTTTTTCTCCTGTTGTTAGTACATCCCGGTTGTATGTTGTGATCATTGATTGACTCATTAACCATTCTTGCGGGATGTTGAACAGATCTGCTAAACCACATTTTTCATTTGATCAAGAGCATTCAAAACACCAGAGGATGTCTCTCTCAATTTCTGTAACACAGGAAGGGATTGAGTGGGACCACCTTCGTTGTAGGTCTTAACAAACTCTTTTATCAGCGCGTGACACTTGATGTGTATATCTTCCACATTTCGGAATTCTTTCAACTCGCCGTATTCCGTTTTTCCTACGCCGTAATACCAACGCCCCAGGGAACATTGTTTTTCTGAGGGTAATTGAGCGGCGTCAAGTTTTTCGCCTCCATTTTGCATGGTTTCGGCTTTCTTAAGCCAGTTCAAATGAGCGGTTTTAAATATCTCAATTTCATCCATCATTTCATCGCGTGAAAGATGTGTCAACCGGAAGCGTTTGACGATCTCCTGCAGCACCTGCGCCATCATGGCCAGAGATTGCGCGGAGGCTGTAACTTCCTCCACCTGGGCGGTCATCTCTTCCGTGGAAGCGGAGACTTCCTCGATGGCGGCGCTGTTCTCTTCACTCACACTGGCTATGCTTTCAATTGCCTGGGTCACTTCAGTTGAATTGGCAGACATCTCTTCGGTGGCGGCGGTATTTTCTTCCACAATGGCTGAAACCGAATCAACCGACGTAACCAGTTCTCCGGACGATTCGCTCATTTTTGACACAGCCTGGCTGGCCAGAGCTGCCTGGTTATTAACAGCCTGCGCGGCTTTTAAGATTTCTGCCAGCGCTTTTCCAGATTCGTTGGCTCGCGATACGCCAAGTACTACTTCCTGGGAACCCTCGTCCATTGCCCTGACGGCCTCTGATACGGTAGTCTGTATTCCGGCGATCAATGCGCCGATCTCTTTCGTCGCCTGTGATGAGCGTTCGGCCAGTTTGCGCACCTCATCAGCCACTACCGCGAATCCCTTGCCATGCTCTCCCGCGCGGGCAGCTTCAATGGCGGCATTTAGCGCCAGCAGGTTGGTTTGAGAGGCAATATCTTCAATGGTTTCAACAATGGCTCCGATTTCACTGGAGCGTTGACCCATTTCCTGAACTTTTTCAGCCGAAGCGCCCACCTTTGTTCGGATACTCTCCATGCCGGTGAGGGTGTCATTCACTGTAACAGCGCCGCTTTTGGCTGCCTCAGCCGCGGCAGTAGAATCACGTGTGACAGACGACACGCTATCATTCACCTGCTGGATGGCATTGTTCATAATGGTAGTGATTTCCGCGGCCTTGGATATTGCCTGACTCTGTTCCTGCGCGCCCTTGGCCACGCCTTCAATGGCTTTGGACATCTGCTCGGTGGCAGAGGCGGTCTTGTTTACCGCGTTTGCCTGATCTGACGTTCCTTTGGCCACCTGCTGGATGGTGATACTGATCTGGTTGGTCGCCTGACCGGCCTGAGTGGCGGCTTCGGCCAGTTGGCCCGATGCCGCTGTTAAATTAGCCGCGTTTTCTGTAATTTCCGTCACTGTCTGACGTAACCCGTTCACCATGGTCAGGAAGGCGTTCCCGAGCTCATCTTTTTCCGATTTTGGTTGAATAGACACCGAAAGGTCGTTGTTGGCGATCGTATGGGCTACGTCACCCATGGTCTGTAAATACTGGATCAAATTCTCCAGCGATTTGGAGATATCGCCAATCTCATCCTTCCGGTTCAACATCTTTTCACGGGCTTTGGATTCAATTTTCTTTATTAGCGTACCATCTTTGGACCCGGAATTATCTGCCATTGCTGTGGCGTCGGAATTTCGCAGGAGATCACCCTCGGAAATTTTTATCAACGCGCCGGTAGTCTGGGCCAGCGGTATGGCGATATTGCGGGTGATTGCAACGCCCATGAAGATGGCCAATATTATGCTGAGCAGGGCGATACCTACCAACCAGAATTGGGCTGTGGCAAAGGTTGAATCACCGTTCGTTTTTTCTGCTTCTGCTCTATTAACTGTCAGATCAATGACTTTTGTGGTGGTGGTTCCAACAGTCTTGCGCGCGTTTGAAAGATCTCCACCATCCAAAGCGCTTGCAATGGCTGCTTCTGTGTCACCTTTATCGACGAAGGAAATAAATGAATCAAGAGTTATGTAATAATTTTTTACTGCGCTCTCTAATTCGACTATTGCGGTTTCCTGGTCTGGTGATAGATTGGCTTTCTTGTACTCACCTAAATAATTTGTTATGGCGGTCTTTTCGGTGCTTATAGTTTCTAAAATATTCTGCCTTTGATCAGCAATCGCTAAATACTTAAAAGCATCCCCCCGCATGGATAAAAGGGTGGATTCCGCATTTTCGATATTAATTATTGGCTTCAATCCGTCGTTATAAAGAATGGTTGTGCCGTTATTAAGACTCCTCATGTTGAAATAATTAAGGATTGATACTGCGATGATGATCACCACCACGATCATAAAACCGCCTATCAATTTGGCACCGGTCTTGATGTTATCCAGAAATTTCATTTCTCTCTCTCCCTTTTTTTGATGTTTAAATGATGGTATATCCGGTTGGATTCACCAGCTGGCTGCCGTGATGGTTGTCTCTATGGTGATATCAAATTTAAGAGGGTGCCTGTTTCCCCCCTCTATTCGATGCGATGTAGTAGCGTCAAAGCGGACTATTTATCATAGTAAGTAGAATGGTGTAAAAATTCAATAAAAACCAATAAAAATCACCCATATAACGGATGGATTCTTATTCAAAAAACCGGGTGGTCATTGGAAGACCACCCGGTTTTAGAAAATTCCACCAGGAATTATCCGCTATTCGTTGTGCAATTCATGATTGATGGTTATCCAGCCAGCTTGAACCGGTTTGCCACTCCTTGCAGTGACTTCGCCAGATCAGCCAGTGACTGAGCCGACGTTGTGACTTCTTCCACCTGGGCGCTCATCTCTTCCGTGCTGGCGGAGACTTCCTCGATGGCCGCGCTGTTCTCTTCACTCACACTGGCTATGCTCTCGATCGCCTGCGAAACTTCAGACGCGTTGGCCGTCATCTGCTCGGTGGCTGCGGTGTTTTCTTCGACCACCGCGGAAACGGAATCAACCGAGGCTACCAGTTCACTGGAGGCTTTGTTCATTTCATCAGCGGCAGCCCCGGCCTGCCCGGCCAGTTTGTTGACTGATTGCGCAGCTTCCAGAATATCGGAAAGCGCGCTCCCGGCTTTGTTGGCGCTGGCAACCCCAGCTTCCACTTCCCGGGTGCTTTCATCCATCGCTTTGACAGCGTCTGCTACCGTCTGCTGAATGCCGGAGATCAAGCTTCCGATCTCTTTGGTAGCCTGCGATGAGCGTTCCGCCAGCTTGCGCACTTCGTCGGCCACCACGGCAAAACCCTTACCGTGTTCGCCCGCGCGGGCGGCTTCGATGGCCGCGTTCAACGCCAGCAGATTGGTCTGTGAGGCAATATCTTCGATAGTCTCCACGATCGCGCCGATTTCGCCGGACCGCTGCCCCATTTCCTGCACTTTTTCCGTGGAAACACCAACCCTGGTTTTGATGTTTTGCATACCGCGGAGGGTTTCTTCTACTGTGATCACACCACTCTGGGCGGCATTTTCAGAATTTTTCGATTCTTCTGAAACCGCCTTGATATTTCCCGCCATTTGAAGGATGGCCGCGTTCATTTGCGTTGTGATTTCCGCGGCTCTTTCAATTGCCCTACTCTGTTCCTGTGCGCCGCGGGCAACACCTTCGATCGCCTTGGTCATCTGGTCGGTGGCGGAAGCTGTCTTGTTGACACCGTCAGCCTGGTCAGACGTGCCTCTGGCCACCTGTTGAATGGTGAGATTGATCTGGTTGGTCGCCTGGCCAGCCTGGTCGGCTGCTTCAGCCAGTTGACCGGCGGCGGCCGAAAGGCCGTTCGCGTTATCAGTGATCTCCCCGATGGACTGGCGCAGGCTTTCGAGCATCTTTGTCAGCGAATGGCCGAGTTCATCATTCTCAGAACGCAGGGTAACACCCACCGTCAGATCATTGCGCGAAATGCTCTCAGTGATCACCCCGATCTCTTGCAGGTACTTGATCATCGCAATGATATTGCGCCCCAGATCACCGACCTCATCTTTACGTGAGATCACCAGTTCACGCTTTTTCGAGTCCATATCGCGGATCAAATCACCGAGTGAAACCTTGTGGGCGGTGTTCGTGGCGATGGCCAACGGATTGGTTATATCATTGGCGATGAGGAACCCGAGTCCCACCGCGAGCACGATACAAATTACCAGGAATCCGATCAATAACCAAAGGGAATTCTTAAAAGTGGTGTCGCCGGATTCTTTAGCGGCTTTCGCGAATTGATCATTAAGGCTGACCAGCTTTTGAATGTTTTCACTGGCTGAATAGCGGGCAACCGCCGCGTCTCCACCATCTGATATGCTTTTGATGGCTTCCGCGTCATTCCCCTCTGCCACATTCTGCTCGATGGCGCTTATCGCCACATAGAAATCGTTCACGTCTGATTCAAACGCCACAACCAGTGCCTGTTCTTCTTTTGATAAATTACTGCTTGACCGGAACATGGACAGGTTCTGTTGAATGACGCTCTTTTCTGAATCCATGGTCTTTTTAATGGTTTCCCGTTGGTCGGGAAGAAGCATAAATTTCATCAGGTCGCCGCGGTACGCCATCAACGAAGTTTCCATTTTCGCCAGTTCCTGGATGGGTACGGTGCGGTTTTCATACAGACTGGTCATCTCTTTATTGATGTTTTGCATCCCCAGCAGACTGATGACGCCTACTATAATGATTAGGAAAGCTACTATTAAAAAACTGCCGATCAAGCGTGGTTTCGTTTTAATATTGCCCAAAAATTTCATTGTCAACCTTTCATACAATAAGGCGTAACTAATGGACCGTTGGCCCGGATTACAATACGACAATATAACCGTGTGCTTAGCAGGTTGTTAAATGAATAAATTATGGTCCCCGTCCTCCTGGCGTGATGTTGTGAAATGTTTGCGACGTTGTTGGAAATCCCCCAATGATCCGGAGGGGCTACTAGTATGTTAATTTGTTTCAGACTCTTTTAAAATTAATAGCGGATAAATAACAGGTAAAACCCGGTTAAATAAAAGCCTTAGTTAATTACAATAAGCGCGTTTAGTTCTGGTATACTGGCCATTAAGTAAACTTTCATTTCCCCCCATTATGAATAGCGGATTCTCCGCGGTAAGCAATTAACCCGCCGTGAGGCGGTCTGTTGACATTGAGGGAAAAATGGAAGGTAAATTGACAGTGATCTTTGAATCCCCGTTCTGGGTGGGGATTTTTGAACGGATGGATCCGGATACATATCAGGCGGCGCGGTTCGTTTTTGGCGCTGAGCCAACTGATCCGGAATTGCTGGAGTTCGCGTTGACGGTGTTTTCAAGCCTGAGGTTTTCACAACCTGTCAGGCATGTTAACATCCCCCGGCAGGACGTCAATTTTAAACGGCGCATGCGTGAAATTATAAAACAGATGGCTCAACCATCGGGCTGTACCCGTGCTCAACAGGCGATCAAGCAGGAATATGAGCTTCAAGCCAGTGAGCGCGAAATCTGTCACCGGGACGAATGTGATATGGACGAAGAGAGAAAGTTCCGTCTCAGGCAGGCGAAGCGGGCGGAAAAACTCCGCGGTCATTAAAAAGGCCTCTCCCCGGTGGGGAGAGGTTTGAGTTGTAGACGGACTGACCAGACCGTCTCTTATTCTTTCTAGAAATAATTAGGACAGTACTTTTTTCGCGGTATCAAGCTGTTCCACCACAGAATCGCGCGCGGTGCCGCCGTACACATTCCGCCGGTTGACCGACGACTCAAGGCTGAGCGCGCCGAAAAGGTCTTCGCCAAACGATGGGTGGATGGATTGGTAATCTGCCAGTGTCAATGTGAACAGGCTTTCACCCTTCTCTTCCGCCAGACGCACCGCTTTGCCTACGGCTTCGTGCGCGCTGCGGAAGGGGACGCCCTTGATCACCAGGTAATCGGCCAGATCGGTGGCCAGAACAGCCGGGTGGATGGCTTTACGGCAGCGTTCCGTGTTGACGGTCAACGAGCTGATAACGCCTTCCACCACCGGAAGAAGCACTTGCATGGTGTCAGCCGCTTCGAAAACGGCGGTCTTGTCTTCCTGCAGGTCTTTATCATACGCGGAGGGCAGGCCCTTCAGCGTGGTCAACAGACCGGTCAACAGGCCCACAAATATGCCGGCTTTCCCGCGGGTAAGTTCCAGCATATCGGGGTTCTTCTTTTGCGGCATCAGGCTGGAACCGGTGGAGTATTCGTCCGCCATGCTGACAAATCCGTATTCGATGGTGGAATACAGGATCAGCGCCTCAGCCACACGGCTGAGGTGTATGCCCATTAACGAAGCCCAGAAGAGGAATTCGGCGGCAAAATCGCGGTCAGAGATGGCATCCAGCGAATTCTGTGATGGCGCCGAAAAGCCCAGGTCGTTCGCGAGGATGAACCTGTCAATGGGAAAGGTGGTGCCGGCCAGCGCCGCACTGCCCAGCGGCAGAACGGAAGCGCGCTGCGCCAGTTGGCCCAGGCGTTCGCGGTCACGTTGTAGCGCCCAGAAGTGACTGAGCCACCAATGGCTCAGTAGTATAGGTTGGGCTTGCTGGAAGTGCGTGTAGCCCGGCAGGATGACATCCAGGTCGGTTTCCGCGCGTTTGACCAAGGTCTGCTGCAAACTCTTTACGGCGGCGTCTAGCGTTTTTGCTTCTTCCAGCATCCACAGACGGAAATCTGTGGCAACCTGGTCATTGCGGCTGCGGCCTGTGTGCAGCTTGCCGCCGGTGGGACCGGCCAACTCTGTCAACCGGCGTTCGACGGCGGTGTGGATGTCTTCGTCAGCTTCCAGGAACTGGAAGGTTCCTGCCTGCATCTCCTCCATAACGGTTTGCAGTCCATTGACCAGCGTGTCCATTTCGGCGGGAGTGATCACTCCCGCGGCAGCCAGTGCCCGTGCCCAGGCCTGGCTACCGCGGATATCTTCAGCAAAGAGACGCTTATCCACCGGCAGCGAATTATTCAATACGGATGCCAGGGAATCAAGCCCGGCGCGGAAACGGCCCGACCAAAGCGTCATAAGTTTTGCTCCTTAGTCACGGATAATTTTCTCAGCGGGCACCGGAGGAATGCCTTCACCCAGGCCTTTCATCATGGCCTGTACCTTGGAGGGAAGGCCAAAGAGGCGGATGAAGCCGGCGGCATCGGTGTGGTCATACACATCGGAATGGCCGAAGGTGGCGAATTCTTCACGGTACAGGCTGTAGGGGCTCTTGCGTCCGGCGACGATCATGTTGCCTTTGTACAATTTTACTTTGATAGAGCCGGTGACGACCTTCTGGGTCACATTGAAGAATGCGTCCATAGACTCGCGCAGCGGGGTGAACCACAGGCCGAAATACACCAACTCGGCATATTTATGGGAGAGCACATCTTTGTAGTGCATGGTTTCGCGGTCAAGGGTGATGGATTCCAGTTCCTTGTGGGCAAAGCTCAGGATGGTGCCGCCGGGGGTTTCGTATACACCACGGGATTTCATTCCCACGAGGCGGTTTTCCACCAGGTCAATGCGGCCGATGCCGTGTTTGCCGCCCAGTTCATTCAACGTTTCCACCAGTTTGACCGGCGCGGTCGGGACGCCGTTAAGGGCGACAGGTTCACCCTGTTCGAAGGTGATTTCCACGGTTTCCGGTTCATTCGGGGCGTCAAAGGGGGAATGGGAGAGCACGAACATGTCTTCGAGCGGTTCGTTGTTGGCGTCCTCCAGGTTGCCGCCTTCGTGTGAAATGTGCCACAGGTTGCGGTCACGGCTGTAGAAGGAGGGGTTCTTGGACGGAGCGGAAAGGTTGCGTTCCGCCAGGTAGGCCAGGGCGTCTTCGCGTGATTGGATATTCCACTCGCGCCACGGGGCGATCACCTTGAGGCGGGGGTCCAGCGCGGTGAAAGCCAGTTCGAAGCGCACCTGGTCATTTCCCTTGCCGGTACAGCCGTGGGCCACAGCATTTGCGCCTTCAGCCCAGGCGATTTCCACCTGTTTCTTGGCGATAAGCGGGCGGGCGATGGACGTTCCGAGAAGGTATTTCCGTTCATATACCGCGCCGGATTTCAGCATGGGCCACAGGTAGTCTTTGCAGAATTCTTCGCGCAGGTCAAGTTTGATCAGTTTGGCGGCGCCCTGTTCTTTGGCGCGGGGTTCGAGGTTATCCAATTCTTCCGCCTGGCCAACATCGGCGCAGTAGCAGATCACTTCAGCGTTGTAATTCTCTTTCAACCAGGGGACGATCACCGAGGTGTCCAGTCCACCCGAGTAAGCCAGAACCACTTTATTTACATCCTTCTTATCTATCATACGTTCCTCCGGGAAAATGATAAAAAAACTCCGCCGGATTGGCGGAGTTTGCGTGTACTCAGAAAAAACTTTTATTTGTTACCGGTACGCGAAACCTACCCGATCATCCAGAGATGGGGGAGAGAGAGGTTTCGTCGGACTCGCAATTCAAATTTCATTGCCTGTATTGTACCGTAAAACGGCACAGCGTCAAGGATTGTCAGGGTAACCTAACCACGGATCAGCCGGCGGATAAGCGGAGTTTTTACGGATATGGCTTCGTGCGGGCATATCTCCTGGCAGCAGAAGCAGCGGATGCACAGGCTGTAATCATACACCGGGGGTTGTTTGCGGCCATCCGCCCATGACAGGGCTTTGGGCTGTGCGGGGCAGATCTCTTCACATTTACCGCAGCGGGTGCATTTTGCCGGGTCGATCACCGGGCGCTGTGACACATACCGCCGGATAAGGGTGGCGATGAACGGGCTGCGTTTTGAGTTTGATCCGGCCGGCTCGCGGTTGACGTTGAAATCGGGCGCGATGAACGGTTCGACCGGATCACCCAGATAATCAATGTTCGTAGTACCCAGCCCGAATTGCTCGCCAAATCCAATGGTATCCACCAATCTGACATCCAGGTTGACCAGCCGGCAGACGGTGGCATCCAACGCTACCGGGTCGGTTGACATCAGGATCACATTCATCTTCTTCGGTGTCCCGTTGCGCGGACCGTTGCCTTCCATGGCCATCACGCCGTCCATTATGAACAGGCGGGGTTTGATCAGTCGGTTCAGGTCAACCAGCATGCGGGAAAAAACCTGCGGATTGGGAAGAGAAGTGTGAAATTCGGTTTTCAGCACACCGGGCACACACCCGAACTGGTTTTTGACGGCGCCGGTGATGCGGGTGAGGGCGTGGCTCTTCAGCTTGCATACACTGATCAGGCCGTCGGCTTCCACCACATCTTTGACCAGTGTGAATTGTTTTATCAAATTCCCGTCAGGGAACGCAACTGTTTGACTGGTCTCAAAATCAGCCATGGGAACACCCAGTTTCTCCGCCACGGACTGCAGACCTGAGAAACGGGCGGCCATCGCGAGGCCTCCCACGGCGGGAGAGTCACCGAAAGACAGGCTGGCGCCGGTTGCCTTTAGTTCTTCCAGAACTGCCTGAAAAACCGAAGGATAGGGGCTGACGCATTTATCCGGCGGGTCACCCACCAGCAAGTTTGGTTTGACCAGTATCTTTTCACCGGCAGAGGCAAACTGACCGGCGCCGCCCAGAAGGCTTAGGCCGCGTTTTACGGCTGACCGTACAGTATCGATCTCATATGATTCGCACCGAACCACAACTACTTTTGAAATGTTTTCCATGGGAGTCTCCACAGGCGGTCTGGTCCGGCTCAACGCCGGTACGTGTTATGCCTGAAGGTACAGATTCTACTTCAATCTGGTGTGACGCGTTAAACATAAGGAGCCGTCCGAAAAATCTCCCGGGAACGGCTCCTTAAGAATAATGAAGCAGCAGTGGTCTACAGGGCCATCGGCGTACGGCCAAACAACTGGTCGCGCAATTGCACAACCTGACGGCGAAGATGGTCGTCACGTTCGATCAGGTCGGCAACCTTTTCACAGGCATACATTACGGTGGTGTGGTCGCGGCCGCCAAGTGCCTGCCCGATCTGCGGCAGCGAAACATTGGCGACTTCCCTGAGCAGGTACATGGCTACCTGGCGGGGTAATGCCACGCCGCGTGAGCGGTCGCGGCCGAGCATCTGTTCTGTGGTGATGCCAAAGGCGCGGGCAACCGTGGTGACCACCTGGCGGGGTTCCATGGTGCTGTGTTGGGGCAGCATATCGGCCAGGGCAGAGGTGACCAGTTGCGGGGTGAGCGGCATACCGCTCAAATCTGAAAAGGCCAGAACACGCGTAAGGGCGCCTTCCAGTTCGCGGATGTTGGATTGTATCTGGCGGGCGATGATCTCGATGATCTCATTGGGCACCTGCCGGCCGGCTCGATCTGCTTTGGACCGCAGGATAGCCATGCGGGTTTCCAGGTCTGGCGGCTGAATATCCACCGTCAATCCCCATTCAAAGCGCGAGCGCAGCCGTTCCTCCAGGGTGACCATGGCCTTCGGAGGGCGGTCAGAAGAAATTACAAGCTGTTTGTTGGCTCCATGTAGAGCGTTGAATGTGTGGAAGAACTCTTCCTGGGTTGATTCCTTGCCGGCGATGAATTGGATATCATCGATCAGCAGAACGTCTGCTTTGCGGTACCGGTCACGGAACTGGTTGGTGGTGTGGGTGCGGATGGCATTGATAAGGTCGTTGGTAAATTCTTCTGAAGAAACATACAGCACCGACAAATTACGTGCGTTTGTCGAGTTGCCGATGGCCTGCAGCATGTGGGTTTTGCCCAAACCCACACCCCCGTAAAGGAAAAGGGGATTGTAGGCGCGGGCAGGGTTTTCGGCTACGGCCAGGCTGGCCGCGTGGGCCAGGCGGTTGCTGGCGCCGACCACGAAGGTATCAAACGTGTAGCGCGGATTCAGGGTGCGGTTGGTGCGGATTTCGATCTCGCGCTGCTCTTCTTCGATCTCATTTTCAAGCGCGGCTTCATCCACCGCGGGCTCAATATTCTTTTGCCAGACAACAAACCGCACCGACTGGCTGGCATCCATAAGGCCGGTCAATATGCGCGATACCGAACTGGTCAGGCGGGTATCAAGCCAATCACGCGCGTAGGCGTTCTGAACACCGACTGTGAAGGTATTTTTTTCATAATTGATCAATTCGGTGCTGCGTACCCAGGTATCGAAATTGGCTTTCGGCATTTCCATTTGCAGTTGTCCTAATGCCGCCTGCCATGCAGATTGTGGGTTCATCATTGATCGGGCCTCCAACAGAGATTTTGTAGCGGTTTCAAAAAAGGCAATAGTAAAGAAATCCCACTGCGATGCAATGGGAAAAAATATGTGTGATTTTTCTCGTGTTGCCGGGTGAGTGTGCCTGAGGGCGTTCCCCTCTAATTTACTTCCAAATTCTAACAAAAAGGGGAGGTGCAAACAAGGTGATTCCGCTACGGCAGCCTAAAAAAACCTGATGTTTTAAGGTTATCAACCTTAACAAAAACGACACGTGTTGATTTTTAAGATAATAGTTTCGAATACCTGTTCGTGCCATTACTGGTTTGAAAAAGTTATCCACAGCCCCATATATGGGGGTATATGCCTTGATTTTGATTCGTACCCCCAATTAAGGGGGCTGTGGATAAAGAATAATTACTAGAAGAAACCCGAATCGCCTTTGAGTCAGCGATTTATATTTGAGTCGACGTCAGGATCAGCCGCGCGGTCCGGCGTCCAAGCTCGACGGCAAAATTGGTTCCGCGGTCCCACGGGTAGACCTGGCTCATGCTGGCGAAGTACAGCCCGGGGATGGGAGTCTCCACAGCCGGAATATTCTTCGAATGGTCCACCAGCGGAACCGGTTGGGCGTATTTGGTGCGGAACAGCCAGGTCTTGCGTACCCAATCCGGTTTGAATTCAGGGTTGACGCGCTGCAGCGCCGGCATGAACCGCTGAAGGAGCTCTTCCTGTGATAATTGGAAGTTTTCATGGTCGGTGTCCAGATAGTCGCCGCAGTACAGCAGGTGGTCGCCGTTGTAATTTTCTTTCGGTAAGAAGTTGGTGTGTTCCACCAGCGCAAGGAAGGGAAATCCGGCGGATTTTGGCAGGTTGAACCAGTAATACCCCTCTTTAGAGAGCGGGTGTTTGACGGCCAGCACCATTACCACGGCGCCGATGCTTTTCAGGTTCAGTAATCCCTGCAGGTAATCGCCTGGCATGTCGGGTGCCATTTTCGCCATCAACGCGGGTGACGTGGTGACCATACAGCGGTCAAAGGTGTGTGCTCCGTCAACGGCAGTCAGGGTTAACTGTCCGTCGTCGTCCCGGCGGATGGAGTCTACGCCGGTATTGAAGTGGATGGTCACGCCGCGCTTTTGCAACTCAGCCGCCATTGAATCGGCAAACGCCTGGAAGCCGCCTTCAAAGGTGGCCAGCTTCGTCGTCCGGCTGTGCAGCCGTGCCCACATCCAGGCCATATTGACCTGCCGGGCGTATTTTTCACCAAATTTACCATCCAGCATGGGCAGCCACATCGTGTTGTAGGCGGTTTCACCGGCGTACTTGCGCATCCAGGCATCAACGGTGGTGTGTTCCATGGGTTTCCAGTTGGACGTCAGCCGGATATACAGGGTGGCCAGCCCAAAGCGGATCTTGTTGATACCCCAGCCCAGTCCGGGGTACAGGGCGGCTGACAGGATGGAATCGAACGGGTAGAACTTGCCTTTATGGAACATCACCGTTTTGGGTTGTTTGACAACCACCCGGTCTTCCCAGCCCAACTCTTTGATCAAGCCGAACATGTCTTTATCAGAGAGGAACCAGTGGTGGTAGAACTTCTCCAGTGACCACTTCCATTCAGGATCTTTAAATCCACCCGCCAAACCGCCGGCCTGGCCGGCGGCTTCAAAAATTTCAACGGTATGTCCGGCGTTGACCAGGTCAAACGCGGCTGACATGCCGGCCATGCCGCAACCCACGATCGCGATCTTCATTCGAGTGTCTCCGGTTTCTCACCCCATTTCAAACCTTCGCGGGTGAAGTAATACGCGCCCAGCGCGGTGATGGGCAGCCACAGGGCTACATGCAGCAGCAGGGTATAACCGGCAGCTACTTCACCGGAAACGCCGTAGGCGGTCAACAGGGCGATGCCTGGGGCGTCAAAGGTGCCCACGTATCCCGGCGCGGAAGGAAGGGTGGTGGCCAGGTTGACGATACCATTCATCAACATCAACGCGAAGAAGCTGACCTGGAACGGGAAGGCGTGCATTACAAACCAGTACTTACCGGTTTCCAGCAGCCAGATGACCACAGATGTGAAAAACACCATCAATGCTTCGCGCGGGCTGCGCAGTGATTCGAGGCCTGAAAGGAATCGACGGGTTAATCCAAGGGTTTTCTCTCGGAAGCGCTCAGGCAGGAAGCGAACGAATGTTTTTTCAAGAATCTTTTCACTCGCAGCCGGGAAAGCCGCGGCCAACAGAAATACTGCCAGCGCGCCAATAAAGGCGGCCGCGCCCCAGATGGACAGGTTCTGAATATTGCCGACAAAGCCCGAATCGGATTGCAGGCGCGTGAGTTCGGGAAGGTTGAGGAAAACGAAACCCAGCATGACCACACCGTCAAACACACGCTCGACAAAAATTGTGGCAAGTGAAGCCGATACCGGCACACCTTCATGTTTTTTCAATACAAAAGCCCGCAAAACCTCTCCGGCGCGCGCCGGATAGATATTGTTACCCATGTATCCAATGGTCACGATCGGGAACATCTTACGGGTGGATATGGGTTTTAACGGCCGCAGCAGGTAATGCCAGCGCCAGGCGCGCACCCAAACCCCGATGAAGTACACCAGTACACCCGGGATCAGCCACCAGTAGTTGGCTGATTGCAAAGCCGTCCAAACCTGCCCCAGATGAAGACCGCGCAATGCCAGGTAAAGAAAGGCTATGCTGATGATCATGCCAAGCCAAAATTGCCAGCGTTTCAAATGGATATCCTGTATTTATTTAATAATTAAAGAGGTTGATT
The DNA here is from genome assembly GCA_964404415.1 of uncultured Leptolinea sp. Lineage (GTDB taxonomy): Bacteria > Chloroflexota > Anaerolineae > Anaerolineales > Anaerolineaceae > Leptolinea. The sequence continues at coordinate 44,971 of CAYOKC010000003.1, forward strand.
TTGAACGATCAATAGGAGATCAGAGAAAGAATCCACGAAAGGATGATGATAATGGCGACAATCGTGAACAGTATTCTCTGACCAGTCAACTTGCGTATTTCAGCTTTGGAGACCGTTCGGGTTTGATTTTTTGACGTCATAATTCTCCTCCAACGGTATCAAATTGTACCATTGCCTATTATTATAAAAAGAACGGGAGCGTAGGCTCCCGTTCAGAATTTGAGTGCGGTGAACTAATTTGACGACGCGGTTGACGTTTCCGCCGGTTTTCCCGTGGAAGCGGATTCGGCCGGTTTCGATTCTGACGCGGTTGACTTCTCATCACTATGCGAGTTGCTCATTCTTCCCTGGCCGGAGGGGGAACGGTGATCGGTGGCATAAAAACCGGATCCTTTGAAGACGATTCCGACCGGGGTGTAGACTTTGCGCAATTCTTTCTTGCCGCATTCAGGGCAGCGGGTGAGAGGAGAATCGCTGAATTTCTGCGTCTTCTCAAATTGAACTCCGCAACTTTCACACCGATAGGTATACACTGGCATAGCAACAACCTCCACTCTAACTGAGGACCATTCTGATTCAACTAATGAATATAGCACCGGATTGTATATAAATCAATAGAAAAAGTTAAGAATCGCGGATTCTTACGAAACTCTTATTTTTCTGGCCTATTTGATTTTCAGAGGGATCCCGGCAGCCATCAAATAGACTTCATTCGCCAGGCTGGCAAGGCGCTGATTGGCGCGCCCCTGTACATCGCGGAAGATCCGTCCCATTCGTGACTCTGGAACGATTCCCATGCCTACCTCATTGCTTACCACAAACCAGGGTTCGGGGCGGTTATCGATCGCTGCCAGCAGATCTGCCATGGCGTCTTCGCCGGCGCTGAAGAAGGCATCTTCACTCGAATCTTCCGGAATACAACTGAATGCTTCGCCCAGCATCAAGGTGACACAATCCAGCAGGACGGCGGAATAATTGTGGGGGATTCCCTTCAATGCCGTTGATATGTTTTCCGGCGCTTCGAGGGTAGACCAACCGGCAGGGCGGGTGGCTTTATGCGCGGCAACGCGCTGTTCCATTTCTTTATCCAACACACGGGCTGTGGCTACATATAGCACATGGCTTCCCGTTTGCTGCGCCAGTCTGACGGCGTATGAACTCTTACCGCTTCGCGCGCCCCCAAATATAAAGGTGACTTTTTCTGCCATTTTTCTAACCTCTCAGGCGGGTTACACTATCTTCAATGGCCTGGATCGATGTCGTCAGGTCATTTTCTGAGAATATCTCCAACGTAAGTACGCCCTGGTAATTATGCTCCAATACAAACCCGATCAGATCATCAATCGAATCTTTTCTCATTAATTGTAGCGATTGATGGTCGCGGGTGCCTATACCATGTACATGTAATATGGTTGTATCATCCAACCGGCCTGTCAGGTAGGAAATCGGGTCGTGACCATCCAGCCACAGGTGACCAATATCAATGCACCGTGAGCAACCGGCCGAGCGGATGACCGCGTCATTGAATTCGGGCGGATACCCCTCCAGGTTTTCCACGGCGAGCAAACGGATGTCGCCGCAATAACCGGCAGCTTCGCGCAGTGACCTTACCGCCTGTTCCTGCCAGCGTGATAGCACCGCTGGATCCGGCGAATTTCGTTCCTCTTTGCCATCCAGATGCGCCACATACGCGAGAGGGTGCAGTCCGCGGGTGCATTCCATCACCCGCCGGGCTTTTATCAGGGAGTTGTGTGTTTCCCCGCCATCGGCCGCCAATCTCAAGTCCAGGGGAAGGTGCACGGTGTACGTCAAATCATGGTTGTCAGCCAGCGCTCTCAGTTCGTCAATCACATAGCGGTCAGGCAGGTTGCTCTGGTCGTCCAGTTCGAATAGCACCAGCTGAATATCCCGCACCTTGCCGGCCAGATAGCGGGCATTGGGCAGAATGTCATCCGGAATGATAAAAGACGTAGTTCCGAGCCGGAACGGAAGGTCAGAGAGCCGCATAGGTTAAAAGGATCACGATCTCAGAGACTTCAATGGTCAGGCCCAGGACGTCACCGGTCACACCGCCGATGCGCTTCCGGGCCAGCGCGTATATCCCCGCCGCGGCAGCGGTGGCCAGAACGGCTGAAACAGCAGCCTGCCATCCGCCCGCGAGAATCAGCATCAGCGGGATAATACCGGCGGCAGCAATGGACCGGTTCTCAAGCCCGGCAGCCATATCGGCGGCCATGCCTTCCTTACGGGCCAGCGGCAATTTCGCGCCAATCAGGATCAGCCACCGGCTGAAACAGGCCGCGAAGATCAGGATGAAAAATGTGCTGGTTGGCGGGATGGTGTACAAAGCGGAAAACTTCAACCCGAGCGCCAGGATCAGCCCAACAACACCAAACGTGCCGATATGCGGGTCTGCCATGATCTTCAGTCGTTTTTCGGAAGAGGCAGCGCAGAGAAGACCGTCGCAGCAGTCTGCCAGTCCGTCAAGGTGCAGCGCACCGGTCAACACTACCCAGAGCAGTACAGTAAGGACATCCGCCGGTATCAGCGGGACCATGAGCTTAAAAACACCCCATCCCACCACGGTGATGAACCCGATGAGCACTCCGATCAGGGGGAACCAGAAGGCAGCCCGCCCGGTGTCACCGGGTTCGGGCGTGCCGAAATCTCCGGTTGGGAGAATAGTCAATAACGAAAGGGCATGCTTAAGTGGTTTCATTCCTTATCCGAGACGCCGGCCGATTCAAATGTGGCCATATCGTTAAGTATACGCACGGAAGCTTCGATCAAATTGAAAGCCAGCGCGGCGCCGGTTCCTTCACCCAACCGCATGCCCAGGTCAAGCAATGGTTTAAGTCCCATTTTGTCCAGCATGGCGCATTGACCGATCTCCACCGATTTATGGGCTGCGATCAGGTATGGTTGAATATCCGGCGCAAGTTCGAAGGCCAGCAGCGCGGCCGCGGTGGAAATAAATCCGTCGATTACCACGGGCACTCCGCGTGAGGCAGCGCCCAGTATCAGGCCGGCCAGTCCGCCGATCTCAAATCCGCCGACCTTCGCCAGCACGTCCAGAGGGTCATTTTTATCGGGTTTATTTATACGGATGGCTTTCTCAATGATCGTGATCTTGGCGGCCAGCCCAGCGTCATCCACACCGGTTCCCCGCCCGGTGACGTGCGCCACGGGCAGCCCGGTGAAAACCGCTGCTATGGCCGAGGACGGCGTGGTATTGCCAATACCCATATCGCCGGTAGCGATCAGGTCGGCTCCCCGGTCAATTTCCTGGAACGCCACTTCCATGCCGCGCTGCAAAGATATTTCGGCTTCATGGCGCGACATCGCCGGCCCGGCTGCCATATTGGCTGTCCCCCGGCCGACCTTACAATCGATCACACCGCTGTTGGCCGGAAAGTCGGCAGCCACGCCCATATCCACCACACAGACGCGCGCCCCGGCGAGCCTGGAAAGAACGTTGATCGCCGCTCCGCCTTGCAGAAAGTTGTGCACCATTTGAGGGGTGACGTCAGCCGGGTATGCTGAAACCCCTTCCCGGGTTACGCCGTGGTCACCGGCCATCACTACCACAACCTTGCGGGAGACATCCGGCGTCAGGGTATGCTGGGCGGCGGCAATCTGCACGGATAGGTCTTCCAACCGCCCCAGGCTGCCGGTGGGTTTGGTCAGCATGTTTTGGTGTTGGCGGGCTTTTTCAGCGATGGCTGTATCTGGTGCGGGAATGGCTGGAATTTGTAACATGGAGAAAACGATCCTTTCAGGGGAAAATAAAAAAAACGTCCGGTTGCCGGACGTTTGGTGTAACACTGGCGGTCTGCTACATCTTTCTGGTCCGGAAAGAAAGAGCGGTTCATCGCGGGGCAGGTATCCTGACTTGCGGCGGTTAAGCCGGTCACAGTTGCGGCACAGTGCTGGATTTTCGTGTGAGGATCACCAGCTTCCCTGAATCCTTAATTGGATACCCCGAAACGGGTCAAGTGTATGACACGCGCACGGGTTTGTCAAACCCGGGATTCTTTACGGGGATTTAACGCGAGTTCTCTCGCGAAGTACCGATAAAGAGAATAAGGCGAGTGCCTTCTGGCGGGGAGGCCTGTGATGACTATCGGTACAGATCAAATTCAATCGCTTGTCAGAGCCCGGCGGCTGCTTTTATTGGCCAATCAGGCGGCTAAACCGCGCCCTGAAGCGAAAATGGAAGGCCCGTCATTCAAAGAGATCATGGAAGGCAGTGATGTCCCCGCGCCTCCTGGAGCGGAATTAAAAACTGCCGGACCACAAAAATCCGGCTACTCACAGACCAAAGAAGGTTCTACCTTCGATACATTGACGTAAAACATCCGGCTTGCCGGATGTTTTTTTACCCGAAACGCCCGGTTATATAATCCTGGGAGCGCTGGTCTTTTGGATTGGTGAACATAATTTCGCCCGAGGCGTATTCAATCAATTCACCCTGCAGGAAAAACGCGGCCATATCGCTGATGCGGGCGGATTGCTGTGTGTTATGCGGCGCGATCACAATGGTGTATTTTTCTTTTAATTCCCGCAGCATTTCTTCAATTTTCGCTGTCGCCAGGGGGTCAAGCGCGGAGGTGGGTTCGTCAAGCAGGATGATCTCAGGATGCAATGCCAGCACCCGCGCGATCCCCATGCGCTGCTGCTGCCCGCCGGAAAGGGCGACGCCCGGGTCGTTAAGTCGATCTTTGACCTCGTCCCATAACACAGCCTGCCGTAATGCCTGCTCAACTGCGTCATCGAGTTTCTTGCGGTTTCTCATGCCGGCCATTACCAGCCCGTAAGCTACATTCTCATAAATCGAAAGCGGCAGAGACACTGGCCGTGAAAAGACCATGCCAACCCGCCGCCGCAGGGCGTTGACATCGAGATCCGGGTCCAGAATGTTCTCGCCATTGATGCGTACTGTCCCTTCGAGGGTGGTCACATCGGCCAGATCGTTAAGGCGGTTCAACACGCGCAGGAGCGACGATTTCCCGCCGCCGGCCGGCCCGAATAGTACGGTAATGGTGTTCGCTTTTATATTGAGCGACACATTCTTCAGGCTTTCGGTGCCATCGGAATATGTTAGTGTAAGATTTTCAATAACGATCTTATCCATGGTTTACCATTGCCTGCGGGCGCGCGCCCGTGAGCGGACGACCGTCGCCGCTATGTTCATGAGCAGAACAAACATCAACAGAACCAGCACGGTGCCATATTGAATGCGGATGGGCATACCCGGCACCTGCGTGGATATAACGAACAGGTGGTACGGTAAAGCCATGGTAGCGTCAAACATGGATTGCGGCAACTGGGGCAGGAAAAATGCGGCGCCGGTAAACAGGATGGGCGCGGTTTCTCCCGCTGCGCGTTCGAGCCCCAGGATGATGCCGGTGATGATACCCGGAAGGGCTTCAGGCAACACAACCCGCCTGATCGTCTGCCAGCGGGTGGCACCAAGCGAAATGCTGACCACCCGGAATGATGTGGGTACCGACCGCAGCGCTTCTTCCGTGGTGCTGATGATCACCGGGAGTGTCATGATCGAGAGTGTCAAAGAAGCAGCCAGAATACTGGTGCCGAATTTCATGAAGACCACAAACAGCCCCAGGCCGAAAAGTCCGTAGACTACCGACGGTATACCCGCCAGGTTAATGATGGCGATGCGGATCAGGCGTGTCCATTCGTTGTTGGGCGCGTATTCCGCGATGTAAATAGCCGCCGCGATCCCCAGAGGAACAGCGAAAACGGCAGTACCCAGGGTAAGGTAAAGGGTACCGATGATCGCCGGCCACAGGCCGCCGGCTTTCATTCCATCGGAGGGCATGGCGGTCAAGAATTCCCACGAGATCGCCGGACTTCCCTGGACGAAAATGTAGATCACAATGGCGATGATCGGCAGAACAGTGACCAGACTCAGCAACGTTAAAAAGCCGAACCCCAGCTTTTCCATTCTTTTGGGAGGGATCAGGTGATTATTCACAATCCCACCTAAGAAAGCAGCCTTTCACTGCGTGTGGCTTTTCGCGAAGTCAGGGTGAAGGCGACGACGTTCACCACCAGCGCGATTACAAAAAGAATAATGCCGATCAGGAATAGGACACTGTAATGCACACTGCCAGACGCCACTTCGCCCATTTCTGAGGCGATGGTAGCCGTCATGGTGCGGATGGGTGATATGAACGCGTCCAATCCCTTGGGCAAGACAGGCGCGTTTCCGGTGACCATCATCACCGCCATGGTTTCACCCATGGCGCGGCCCATCCCCAGAAGCACCGCGGTGATCATACCGGATTTGGCTGCCGGCACGGTGACGCCCCAGATCGTCTGCCAGCGGGTGGCGCCCAGTGCCATAGCCGCCTCGCGGTAGGATTTTGGCACGGTGTTCAGCGCGTCTTCACCCACCGAGACGATCGTGGGAATGGAGATCATCCCGAGCAAAATAGCGCCGGTTAGAGTGGTCAACCCGGTGGGCAGATCAAAGAAGCGGCGGATGAACGGCACCAGCACCTGAATGCCCAGAAATCCCAGCACTACCGAAGGCAGACCGGCCAGTAGTTCCACGAGGGGTTTGAGCAGCTCCTTTGTCCAGCGGGGAGCGATTTCAGAGATATACACAGCGGTGCCCACACCAAACGGAACAGCCACGAGAGCAGCGCCCAGGGTGATCAATACTGATCCCAAAACCAACGGCCAGATGCCGAAGTAGCTTTCCGTGGGATACCAGCGTGTTCCCATCAGGCTGGTAAATTCGGCTTTCCACAGGGCCGGCACGCCTTCACTTAGCAGGAAATACAGGATCAGTAAAACGAACAGAATACTGGAATATCCGCAGATCTGAATTACACGGGTGACAAGGGTTTCACGCCATACAGGCATGGAACGAAGTTCATCCATTGGCTATTTCCCCGCCATATTCACCGGAACAAACCCGGTGTCTGCCACAATTTTTTGCGCTTCCGCTTCCATGATCCAATCCAGATACGTTTTTACGGTTCCCTGTGGTTGACCATGCGTGTAAATATACAGGTCGCGCGAGATAGGATACTTATTCTCATTCACCGTTGCGACAGAAGGGATCACATACTCAGAATGTTCTTCTTTGGCTACAGCCAGTAGTTTGACTTCCTCCGTGATGTATCCCAGACCGTCGTAACCAATGGCATTCGGATTGTCACGGACTTCAGCGATGATTCCTTCCGAAGACGGTAAAAGCAGCGTGGTCTCAGAGAAAAGGTCTTTGTTTTTCTTGTCCCCCAGCCGTATCACGGTTTCCAGGAAATACACATGAGTCCCCGAATTGGATTCACGTGAAAGCCGCACGATCGGCCGGTCATCACCACCCACATCTTTCCAGTTCTCAATCTTTCCCTGAAAGATATCGGAGACCTGCTTCAGGGTTAATTGTTTCACCGGGTTGGCCGGGTTGACGATCACCCCGATGGCGTCGCGGGCGACCACAAATTCAACGGGTTCAAAACCATGGCTTTCCGCTTCTTTGATCTCTTCCGG
>CAYOKC010000003.1:52507-56629 GCA_964404415.1 uncultured Leptolinea sp.
TTTCCTCCTATTTTAATTTGTTGATTTTTTACGAGTTGTCTTTTTTACTTCCTGGATGGGTTCCTCGATTACTTCCTCTTCAGGAGCTTCTTCAATTACTTCCGGCTCGATGTATTCATCTTCTTTGATCTCTTCCGGTTTAATGGCGCGGGACGCGTTGGCAATATCCACCGTGTTTGTCATTAACGCGGTGATACCGGTTCCTGAACCGCCGCCGGTTACAGAAATGCGCACCCCGGGGTTTTCTTTTTGATACGCTTCCGCCCAGAGCAATGCCAGGTTGACCATGGTGTCTGAGCCTTTGTTTTGAATGTAAGCGGAAGCATCTTTTTCCGTTTTATCGCTGGTTCGCGCGGGAGCGCATCCACCGATCAAAAAAAGTGTCGCGAGTAATAACACTGCGGCCTGTTTCATGGTCGCAATTATATCTGATGCCGGCAGCACTTTTATACCGGATTTTTAATCTCATCCTGTATAATGGAAAGAACCCGGCACAGGTAAGGTATATGGATACGATACTTATTCTTGATTTTGGTTCCCAGTACACGCAATTGATCGCCCGCCGCATCCGCGAGCTGCATGTTTACAGTGAAATTCTTCCGTGGGACACGCCCGCGGATAGAATGGAAGCTCTCCATCCCGTCGGCATAATACTTTCCGGCGGTCCTTCATCTGTTTATGAGGAAGACGCTCCCTCGCTCAATCCGTATGTCCTGCAGGCCGGCGTGCCGATACTGGGCATATGCTATGGCATGCAGGCGTTGACGCGCGTAATGGGCGGGCAGGTTATCCCTGCCGGTGAACGTGAATTCGGGCCGTCACAGATCCACGTTATTAAAGAAAATCCCCTGATCCCGGATGGCATTCTGGATGTTTGGATGTCGCACGGTGACCGTATCAACGTGATACCCGGCGGATTTAACGTGTTAGCCGAAAACCCGAGCTGCCCGTATGCCGCCATGGGTGACCCCACCCGCCGCATCTATGGTGTTCAATTCCACCCCGAAGTACGCCATACCCCGCAGGGAATGGAAATTCTGCACCGGTTTGTCATCAATATCTGCCAAGCGAAACCTGCCTGGACTCCCGCGTCCATGATCGAACTGGCTGTTGACCGCATCAAGGCGCAGGTCGGAGATGCCAATGTTCTTTCTGCGGTATCCGGCGGCGTGGATTCAAGTGTGGCCACTGCGCTGGCGGCGAAAGCCGTTGGCAACCGCCTGAATGCCGTGTTTGTGGATCATGGGTTATTGCGTAAGAACGAGCGGCTGTATGTGGAGCAGGCGTTCAAACCCATCATGGGTGATAAATTTGTTTGCATCGATGCCACCGATTGGTTCCTGCAATCCCTGGTGAATGTCACCGATCCTGAGGCCAAACGTAAACTGATCGGCGAGACGTTCATCCGGGTGTTTGAAAACCACGCCCGCAGCCTTGGGCAGATTGACTATCTGGTACAGGGGACCATATACCCTGATGTGGTTGAATCCAGCGGGCCGGACCGCAACAAGGCTGCGCGGATCAAGTCACACCATAATGTGGGTGGACTTCCCGAAGATATGAAGTTCAAACTGGTGGAACCGCTGCGGTATTTCTTTAAAGATGAAGTACGGCTGGTGGGTGAAGCCCTGGGGCTGCCCAGAGAACTGGTCTGGCGTCAACCATTCCCCGGCCCCGGACTGGCCGTCCGCTGCCTGGGCGACATCACCCGTGAACGGCTTGACCGACTGCGTGAAGCAGACGCTATCTTCACAGACGAACTATCCACCTCGGGTTGGTTAAAAGCCGGCGCCGTGGGTGAGGAAGACCGCGCGGCACAGGCTTTTGCCGTGTTATTGCCGGTCAAATCTGTGGGCGTGATGGGTGACTACCGTACGTACGAAGAGGTGGTAGCCCTTCGCGCTGTAACAACAGATGATTTTATGACGGCGGATTGGGCGCGCCTGCCGGCAGACCTGCTGGCAAGGGTGGCCAATCGCATCGTTAATGAAGTTCCCGGCGTGAACAGGGTAGTCTATGACGTCACCAGTAAGCCGCCCGGAACCATCGAATGGGAATAACCCGGTAAGTAAACCGAGAGAACAGGGCAGCGGACATTATGGACCTCGGCAGAGTTTTTCTCGCGGCCATGGGCAATTTGAGTCAATATATGATTCGGCACGGATTTCAGAACCGGCACAGCCCAGGGCGCAAAATTTCGGGGTTTCTTTTCACTTTCCTGATCATGAGTATTGCCGGTCAGGTTGCCGGTGCGCCCGCGGTACTGGCACAGAGCGAAGCCCGGATAAAGATCAACCGGCTTGACCCGTCAAAATTCCCGAATATTTATCTTGAAGCCGATATATACCGGCCTGACGGCAGTTTTGTTTCTGACCTTGGCGTAGATGACATTCGTGTTATTGAGAATGGAACGATGCGTCCGGTGGATGAAGTGCGTGAGACGCCTAACGCCGTCGATTTTATTGTGGCGGTCAACGGCGGGCCTGTTCTGGGGAACCGGATATCCAGCAAAACCAATTTGCAACTGATCAAAGACGCCCTGTTGGACTGGGTTCCGCAGGCGGAATCGATCGGCAAGGGGGATTCTGTCACCCTGGTGACCAATGCCGGGGTAAAAGCCACACACCTTGATTCACCCGATAAGTGGACGGCAGCGTTCAATACGCTCAGTCCGGAACTTGTCAACGCCACACCCAGCCTGACCAGCCTGTCGAAGGCGGTGGAACTGGCTGCCGGGTCACCGGCAAACCCGGGCATGAAGCAAACCATTCTGTACATCACCCCGTTGATCTCCTCCGGCCTGGCAAAAGCTGTAGATAACCTGGCTGAACAGGCGGCCGGAGCGGGGATCAAGATCAATATCTGGCTGGTCGCTCCGCTTTCGGCCAAACAACCCGAATCGGAGAAAGCCATACAGTCACTGGCAGACCGCACAGGCGGGGAAGTCTACCGTTTTACCGGCCGTGAAGCGCTTCCACCGGTGGAAAACTACCTGCAGCCGCTGCGCCGGCAATATGAGGTTGTGTACCGGTCCCGCGTAAATAAAAGCGGCCTGCAAAACGTGATCCTCATGGTTCAAACCGATGTTTTTCAGGCACAGTCAATAGAAGAGAGCTTTGATGTGACTGTGAAGGCGCCCAACGTGATGTTCGTCAACCCGCCCGAACTGGTAGACCTGCAATGGGTAAAGCAGGAGAACGGCAGCTATTCCCTGAAACCGGCGGAAATACCGGTTGACATCCGTTATGAATTTCTTGACAATCACCCGCGCAATATTCAGGTCACCCGGCTGCTGGTTGACGGGCAGGCGGTGGACGAACGCAACGTGCCGCCGTTTGACAAATTGAAATGGCCGGTGACGAAAGTTAAAGCCGGTGGAACCTACAGCCTGCAGGTGACATTGCGCGACGAACTGGGTTTGATTAATCAGACAGTTGTGCTTCCGTTGGAGGTCACAGTTCCTCCGGTACCGGCAGCCAACTGGCTTGAAACCATTTCTTCGGAGCGGCTGGCATTAGCCCTGGGCGCTATTTTCCTGATCATCGGCGGGGTACTCTTTACACAATACCGTATGAAGCAGAACCGCTCAAAACCCGCGTTGAAACCGGCTTCAACGCGCGCAGATACGCGCCCGGTGGAACGGCCCGCGGTGGTGATCAACCTTTCGGAGGGCAAGACAACGCCCGCAACGCTGGTGACACCCCGCGATACCACTGGCTGGCTTTTTTCTCTCGGTGACGGTGACAACATCACCACGCAACCGGGAGTCCGCCTGAGTGAAAGTGTGATGACCCTGGGAAGCAGCCCCATACGTGCCAATGTGGTCATCCCGTCACCCAGCGTTGACGGGCTGCATTCTGCACCGTACCGATGGGTACTGGCTGGAAGACGCCGGATCAGTCTCAGGGACATGGGTGAATGGAACGCCGGTCTCCAATCTGGGTACGGCCCTGCACAACGGCGATATCATCCGCATGGGCAAGGTCAGCTACCGGTTTGAATTGCGCGGGTAGCACAAAAAAATCCACCTGATTAGCCCGAGTTATGATAAAATGCTCCTCTCGGGAAGGATGGCCGAGTGGCTTAAGGCGCCTGTCTTGAAAACAGGTGTGGGGAAACTCA
>CAYOKC010000004.1:0-48816 GCA_964404415.1 uncultured Leptolinea sp.
CCACTCAGCCGCGCCGGTTTGAGTCCGGCCAGTTGCGGGTCGCGTTCCGCGCCCAACAGGTCATCGGCGGCGGCCTGAAGCTGGTCACGTGTGTCAAACATGGCGGTGACGCGTCCCGGCCCCTGCACCACGCTGCCCCCGGTCAACCCGGAGACCAGCGCTTTAGCCGAGTCTACGGCTTTGTCCAGTTCGTCGGGCTGGAACACTTTGCCGTCAAACCGCAGGCGGATCTGGTCGCAGGCCAGCGGGGGCAGCGAACTGCCCGTCAGGCGGGCTTCCAACAGCCGGCCGCACAACTCCAGCGGGGCGGGGCCGGTTATCGCGATTCCATCATCACTCATCAGAGTTTCTCCTTTGACATTACAGGGTTGGGTTGGGGCGCCTTCGCTCAGCGCCTGCAGAAAAGCTCCACCGCGGGCCGGGTTGTGCACCAGGTCCACCGACAGCACTTTGACAATCTCACGTACCTCCTTTGGCTTTTTCTGTGACGGATCCCATTCAGCCGCCCGCAATAGCAGGTCGGCGGAAAAACCCACGCGCGGAGTGGCGTCACCTGTACCGAGCATTTCACGCCCCACGGTACGCAGTACTCCGGCGGACGGGCCGGCGGGTGTCAACTTCAGGCGGATCCCCTCACGCAGGCCGTCCCATTCAGGTGACGAGCATGTACCGCCCAGGTCGCGTACCGACCGCCCGTACAATGCGGCGCCCGGCTCGGCGTGGTCCACGAAGCAGTCGATACCGTCCCACAGCGCGAGCGACCGTTGCAGCACCTCCGGTGTAAAGTTCCACCCGTTGCCGTTCCCGGCAGTGATCGCCAGGATCAGGAACCCTTCTCCGCCCTCAACAGGCTCGGGCGGGCCGGTAACATCCAGCGTCAAACGGACGGTTTTTTCCTCTTTAATGACTTCCATCAGCCTCCTTTCCATGGCTCTTTCCATTTCTATCCACAGGTCAATACACAGCTTTTCAACAGAAAAACCGGGGTTATGCGCCGGAATCCGGCGGCTTATCAACAGGGTTATCCACCGTTTTGGGCGGGTTATCCACAGCCCGGCGTAATAATTCGGGGATATCGACCACCTCGCCGGCAAAGCGGTAGGCCATGCGCAGCAATTCCGCGTCATCGATCAATCCGCGGGCATGCAGCCCGGCAAAGGCGGTGACGATTTCCGCGGCGGCGCCGGCCAGTTCGCTGTTGTCACGGGCGGAAATATCAGTACCGCGCAATTGAATATCGGCGTTCGGGTCAACCGGCCGGCCGCCGCGCGCCGCCCTCGCGGTGACTATTTTCAGCATGTCGCGGAGCATCCACAGCACAAATTCCTGGCGCTGCTCAAAGTGGCGGAAGGTCGGTCCGCCGGCGCTTTCGGCAGTGGTGCGGGTGGCGCTCTCCGGTTCGGCCAGAAAGTGCAGCGGAATGCCCGCTCCGGCGGCGATCATTTTCTTGATGGCCAGTCCGTCTTCGTTGGCGTCAGACGATTCCAGCTTTGGGGATAATGTTTCCCAGGTCTCCGCGTCATCCTTCACCAGCAGGCTGCCGGGTGACGGCGGATTCAGGTTAAGTTCCGCCTGCCGTTTGATGCGTTCCGCCGCCGTGGAGCCTTTGAGGGTGACCGCGTACAGGAAGGTGGTGCGGAAGCGGTTCAATCGGGCGCGGTCTTCCAGCCAGCCGGAGTAGCGGGCCAGCCACTTGAGCAGCGGCGCCAGGTCGCTTTCCCCATGCTGCGCGCCAACCGGCCGGTTGATGGCGTAATGAAGTATGAACGGCGCGGAGCCATCCCCGCTCAGCGCGCCCTCCCGGCCGGGGTAGGAACGCCCGTCTTTCAATGTGAAAGACAGCTCCTGCTCAATGTCGTTCTCCGCGCAGGAGATCTCCGCCACATCCAGCGCCGGGATGCCGCGCGCGAAGCTCATGCCCGTCAGGTCGGTGGTGACCAGCAGGAACAGTTCGCCGGAGCGGGTGAGTTCGTCACACCACTCGAAGACGCGGCTGTCCAACCGGTTCAGGGGATGTTCGCGGAACTCACACAGGAAACTGGCTGTCGCCTCGTGACGGCAGTCAACGCCGATGCCGCCGCCCACCACATACTGTGAGGTCAGGCCCACAATGCGCCTCGCCAGCGGGTTGGTCCGCCAGGCATCCAGTGACTGCCGAAGCAGGTCTTCGCGTTCCCCGTCGGACCGGTCACGCGTGCTGCTCAAGGGAAGCGCGGTGAAGATGGGCCGCAGGTTCCGGTCGCGGGCGTCATCCACGGCGGTCACGGCCAGGCTGATCTGCCGGTCAATCTCGTGCCGGAACAGGCGTTCCGCCAGGCGGGAAGTCAGGCTTGGTTTGGATTGGTTCATCTAAAATTCTCCCCTGTCGATATCAAAAATCGGGTCGGCAGCCCGCACCACCAGCGCCGGTGACGGGTCATACCAGGCAATGCCATCCAGCACAGCACTCAATGCGGCGCTGATCAGCAGGTCGTCGTGCAGCGGTTCGCCGGTCAAAGGGTCTGACGTGCCGTCTGGCACACTCCAGCTCATCAACCGGCCCGGGCTGTCTGACACGCTGTACTGGCAGGCTTCCACCTGTCGCCAGAACATCGCCTGCAGGGTGGACTGGTGATCCACGCCAGCCACATCCGGTTCCTGCCAGCGGCCGGAATCGCACACACTCAGAAAGTCCCAGCCCAGCTTTGATTTACTAACGTGGTTAAAAAGGAAGGGCAGTATCTTCGAAGGGAACCGCTTCTCCAGAAATGACGCCAGCCCCGCGCCGATACCCGTGGCATCCATCACCACTACCCGCGGCTGCCAGGTTTCGATCAGCCCGTGCAGTTGACCATACAACGCGGTATGTTTCACGCCCGTCCACAGGCGGCGGTGCACGCAGCGGTAGGTGGGCGCGCGCAGCAGGTCATCGCGCAGGGTGGTGAGATCCACCTCGACGATGGTCAGGGCGGTGGAATCGCGCCGCCGGTTGACCAGGCTCGCGCTGCCGGTGGACGCGGATTCGTCCTCGCCGGCTACATCCAGCAGCATGGCGTACATGCAGCCGGGTTTCGGCTCGGATTGGGGGGCGTGCCGGCCGCGCATCACGTCACGGCGCGCGGGCGGGAACATGCCGCCTTCCGCGTCGATTTCTTCGGAGTAGAACTGGGTTTTCACCAGCGGATGGTCGCGCCCCAGCCGGGCGGTCTGTTCGGCCACAAAGCGGCCGTAGGCTTCCACTTCGGCGGCAACCTCACGGGCGGTGAGCACAAACGCCCGGCGGATGCCGTCTGCCGCTTCGGCTTTACGCGCGGCGCGCAGTTCACGGGCCAGCAGGGTACGGCTGGTCCACGCCGTCCCCCAGAAGACGCGCGTGGCATTGGTTGACGCGGCCATGGGCGCGATGTCTTTGTCAAACTTGGCGATGGACACATCCTGGGCTTCGTCCACTTCAAGCAGGGTGCCGGCCGTGGCGCCCACAATGTTGGCTTCCGGCGCGCCGGAGAAGAACAACATGCGCGCGCTGCCCACCCGGTAGATGTATCCGCTTTCCTTGCGCCACATTCGTTGGGTGATACGGTTCCGGTCAAGCACCCGTTCGAGGCGCCGCATGGCGTTCAGCGATTGCGGCTTCCAGGTGGGCGAAATCTTGACCATCTCCGCCGGGGTGCGGGAGAGCAGCGCCAGCAGGTAGCATTCCAACTGCGCCTGTAGTTCGTTCTTGCCGGATTGACGCGGAAACATCACCACGATAGACAGACCCTTATGGCCGAGTACCGACCGTAGAATGGCTTCCATAGGGCCGCGTTGATAGTCGCGCAGTCGGATTCCGCCCGTCATTTCGGTGAATTGGATCGGGTCGCGCAGCAGGGCTTTCAATGTGTGCAGTGTGTGTGGTTGAAGCATCATCCACCTCCCAGAAAACTGCGGATCAAAGCGGCCAGGGCCATCAAACCCGAGCCGCCGGAAGCCAGCCCGGCCCACATTTTGAATTGCGTCACCCCGTCGGTATCGGCGCGGATGCGCAGTTCGTGGTCGCGGGAGGCCGTCTCCAGACTGCCCAGCCGGTGATGGCACATGTCCATGTCATGTTCGTGCAGGGCACGCAAAGCGTTGACTTCCGCGCGCAGCAGATCCAGCGCGTGACGCATCTGTTCGGCAAACAACGCGGCCTGTTCTTCATTGGTGGGTTCAAGCGGGTTCATGATGGGTTTCCTTTCAATCCGGCTCCCAAACCCTAAGGGTCTTTGAGACCCTTAGGGTTTTAATACTCGGCCGAAAAAGTTGACAGTCCGGTCTCCTCCGTCCCTCCATCCGGTGGTTTTTCCGGATGGGGGGACCATAGGGGGGAAAAGCAGCGTCTCAGCGGGGATGGCGCAGGGATCCATGTCAAGATGTGTCATCCATCACGATTCCGGTGAGCGGCTGCCATCGGAGGAGTCCGTCTCCTTAGCACGTCGAAGGGGACGGGCCGCGCGAATTGAACCCGCGTGCTTCGAACTGTCTCCCATTTCCTGAACCACCTCTGCCAGCGCCTGGTTGAGAAAATCCGCCAGATCCTCGCCCCCGGCCAGAGCCTTGCGGTCCTTCAGCAGCGCGCTCAACCGGTTCGATGTCTTCCCGAGGGTTTCCAATACCTGCATGAGATCTTTCAGGTTGGTTTCATCCATGGGCAGGTCGACCACCTGCTGCATCAGGCTCTTGATCGTGGCTACGGTGCAGTGCAGCGCGGTCACGGCGTTATCCTGGATGGCTTCCGCCTGGGCGGCTGAATCTCTCGTTTTTCGGGTTCTGGGCATGTTTTCTCCGGAAATGGAATATATGTTCTATACTGTGACCAGTATAAACCGCTCCTGAAGAAATACAACCTGCCAAAAGTGGCAAAATTCCCCCGTTTTTGCCAAAGTGGGGGGATACATCTTCCCGAAATTGGTATAAAATTATGGAAACAAAAGGGCGGCTTTACATTTTTGTTGGGTTCACCCTCTTTTTATTGACAATTTGTTTTTCCCGCCTTATTGTAGGATTGGACTAATTTCATCCTGTTTTCTATTCCGGGGCATTATCCAGTATGGTCATACAGAAGGCGTTTCAATTTATTCGTACGAACCGGCAGAAGGCCCAGTCATTTGTCGAACTGGCCGTTGTATTGCCCATCCTTTTGCTCATCCTCCTGGGGTTGGTGGAAGTATCCTTTTTCGTTGCCCGCTACCTTGACGTGATGGACCTCACCCGCGAGGCCGCGCGTTTTGCCTCCATCCGCGATCCGCAGCTAGGTGAAGATGCCGCGGATTGGGTACCAAATACCTATGACTGCCAGAACGCTACGCCGTTCAATTTTTACTACCATACCGCGTGTATTTTCTCCCCTCCGGCTAACTCACCCATGTGCCCGGCGGCTTCGCGTTTCTGCAACGGTTTGAATCCGCTGGTCTATCTGGATCCCAAAGTCGACGATGTGGTTATCAAGATATTCACCATCGAAGGCTCGCAAAATGTCACCAATGTTTATCCGGTTACTTCTTCCGGAGAATCATTGACTGACGGCTACTGGGCGTTTTCCGATCATGACGAAGTGGATACCGCCCACAATGGCAACTGGCAGCGTACCTGTAACCCGGATGATCTCACTACCATAGTCGAGACGGAAAGCCATTACACAGAAGCCCTGGTGGAGAGCGAACTGGTCACCGGTTCACCTTTGAATAAGGGGTTTGTTTCCATTGAGTTTTATTACTGTTATCACCAGGTGTTGAACCTGCCGATAGCCAACTGGTTTATTCCCAACCCGATGAGGATCCATGCGTACACTCTTATGCCGCTTCCCGCGGCGCAACCCTACCCCACGCCAACAACAGGGCCGTGATCTGAAGCCGCAGCGCGGCCAGGTGATCGTGATCTTCGCGGTCACCCTGCTGTCCCTGTTGTTCTTTGCCGGTCTCGCCATCGATGCCGGCTCTTTGTACGTTACCTACGGACAGTTGCGCCGTGCCATTGACGGCGCGGCGGTGGCCGCGGCCAATGACTACAAAGCGGAATACGGGGTTGCCTTGAATACAACCCGCATGACCAAGGCGGCGCTGGAAGTTCTAAAACTGCATGATCTCGACCCGGCAAAAATGAACATGCACATCTACATCTGCGACAGCGCGACTAAACCCGCGGATTTTGCCACGTTGTGCCCCACAACAGGTGAATTAAAACGCAAGCTGGTCTGGGTGGATGCCACCCTGGAGGCTCCGTTATATTTCCTGAGTCTGTTGGGGTTTAGCAATGTTCCCTTGGAAAGTCACACCATCGCGGAAGCGGCGCCTATCGATCTTGTGATCGTCATCGATACCTCTGAATCCATGGCCAGTGAAACACCCGGTTATTCCACGCCGTATAATCCCGCCGGCTGTATTGCCGCGAATAACTGCCAACCCATGCAGAAAGCGAAAACAGCCGCCAAGGGGTTGATCGAAACCCTGTTTCCCGGCTACGATCAGGTGGCGGTGATCGGGTACGATGTAAGCACGCCGGCACTTTCCAGTATCACGATGTACGATGACCTCGATCTGGCCAAAGCGGCTGTCGATGCGCTGCAGGTTCACGATGACCCGCCGTACACGCACATTATCAACCGGTGGAATACCGTTTACAAAGGTGGTGTTGACCTGTTCGGGTTCAATCCGGTATTTCCGGAAGACCGCGACGGCGACGGCGCTGATGATGACAGCGACGACCCCATGGACCCGACCGATGTCTCGGCGGAATGCCGTACGATTTCAAGCACGATCCATGAAGAACTCTGGGACGATACCATCAATATGGGATTGGATTCCCTTGGCGGACCCTGTGACAATCCCTATTATCTCGATTCCTATTACTGGAATCTTGACCGTGATGGTGACGGTATTATCACCATCGCTGACGAAAACCTGACTACAAAGGAACAATTGTTCCCGGGATGTGATATCTCTACTGATCCTCCCACCTGCCCCAACCCGATCTGGACGTACATAACCCCGAACTCCACCTGCACCGGCTGCGGCATCCGCGCCGGCGCCCAGGTGCTGAAACGCGACGGCCGTCCCAACGCTGTGTGGGTCATGGTTCTGCTGTCCGACGGTCTGGTCAACCTCAGTGATACTCCGGCGTCCAATACGGCCATCCCGTCCGCGTACCCCCTCGGCTACTGCACCGGCGGCATCGGCAGCTATAACTGGGGGTTTGGCTGCGAGGATAAACGCAAGGATGCCACCCTGAGTCCCCGTTATTGCCTGGATAGCTCGGCAGGTACCTGTCCCCCGGGGTCCATTTCAGCGCTGGCTGATACAAGTCTGTATTCCGTCTATGATTACGCGCTCGATATGATCGACTACGCGGCATTGCAAAAATCGACAAATCCGGCTGAAGAGACCGGATCGGATATTTCCATTTATGCCATCGGGCTGGGCAGCGCGGGAAGTGTGCCTTCCGGCGCCAGCGGCCCAATCGGCGAATACCTGCTGCGGTACGCGGCAGCCGTAGGTGATGACGGCGAACGCACCCCGGATCCATGTGACGGAGTGGCAACGAAAACCAGCTGCGGGCAATACTATTACGCCCCGAGTGGAAATCAGCTCGGTGAGATCTTCAACGATATTTCCACCCGTATTTATTCAAGGTTGACCCAGTGAGGTACGTATGAATGTGAAAGACCGAGGCCTGGTCCATTGGATCCTCCGCCGTTTCAGGGCGGCTCCGGCTCAAAGTATGGTGGAATTTGCCATCGCGCTCCCCGTGCTTTTGTTGCTCACGTTTGGTGTCATCGAGTTCGGCCGCCTGCTGCAAGCTTGGCTTGCGCTGGAGAACGGCGCCCGCTTTGGCGCGCGTTACGCCATCACTGGTGAATACAATAAAACCTACTGCGATGAAGCCGGTGCCGCGTTGGGGTATGCGGCGGAAGACGCGGCTGACGGCGCGGTGGACTGCAAAGTCACCGTGGCTGATCCGGCAACGGCAACGGATGCTGAGAAAGAAACGGCACGCGATCATACGCAAGAACTGCAGGACTGGGCGCGCATGCCATCCATCCGCGACGCGGCACTGGCCGGCGCCAGCGGTATTGCGCTGGATGAATCGGTTTCAGGCGACTACATGCAATACCTGGTGGATGCCGAGTCCCACGGTACCACGTTCAGCGCGGATTACCGTGGTGACCCGAGCCTACCCGGTTTCTTCATGATCTCCATATGTTCCAACCGCATCGGCGAACCGCTGACCGGCGTCTCACCGGCTACCTATCCCGTTTTCCTGATCAATGATCCGGTCCTGGATTCAAGCCTGGCCCGGTATTACCCCGGCCATGATGGGCAGGATGAATACCAGTACTTCCCCACACTGTGTATGGCCTATAACAAGGTCGAGAACGGCACCAATCCGGATGGATCGAAAAAATACCTTTCCGTACAACAGTATTATATGGATGATGCCGGCGGTCCGGGTGACCGTGTGCGCATCACACTTACCTACCGCCACCCGATGATCATGCCGTTGTTGAGCGAATGGTGGCCTACCCTGCGCCTTAACACCTCCCGTGACGGTGTGGTGGAAAAATTCCGCACCTCCCGCGTTACCGGTCTATCTGAAGGGAACATGAACCCGGATACGCCTACGTATACGTCTACCCAGACCGCGACGTTTACAGACACGCATACCGTAACCAACACCTTTACACCTTCATCGACATTCACAGATACGGCGACCTTCACACCCACAAGCACCTTTACAGCCACGGCCACGTTCACCAACACGGCTACCAATACCGCGTCACCCACACGCACGGCAACCCTGGCCGCCTGTTCAGATACAGGCAACGGCCTGCGCGCCGAATACTATAATTGGACGGGCGGCGCGCCTCCGTCGAATCCGTTCAGCACCAGCCCGCTCGTGATAACGATCGTACCCAATGTTGATTATTACTGGGGTGGTTCTCCTGCCACCGGAATTGGAGATAACTACTTCGCGGTCCGCTTTGTTGGCGAAGTTATGCCGCTGGCAAGTGAAGAATACACCTTCTATGCCGCCGCGGATGACGGCATGCGGCTGTGGGTTAACAACCAACAGTTGGTCAACCGCTGGCAGAATCAGGCTGAAACGGAACGCTCCGGGAAAATTACCCTTACCCGCTGCCAGCGCTACCCGGTCGTCTTGGAAATGTATGAAAATACGGGCGGCGCGGCGGCACGTCTCAGGTGGTCCAGCGCGAGCCAGGTAAAAGAGATCATCCCACAGGTCAACCTGTTCGGCGAATTGACCAGCGGCCCGAATACGGCCACCTTCACGTCCACCAATACCCGTACCGCGACCAATACGGTGACCAATACCCCCACCATCACCCAGACGCCCAGCCGTACATTGACGCCTTCCAGAACCTTAACAAGTTCTTCCACTGCCACACGAACCAGGACACCCACACGCACCAACACCTTTACCATAACCAGAACGCCAACCATTTCCAATACGCCGACGATTACGCACACGGTTCCTTCAACGAGTACCTTCACCCGTACCCCGACACGTACACTGACGCGAACACGGACGGCTACGAATACCAGCACCATCACCGACACGCCGGCGCCTACCCGGACCTTCACCCGCACACCAACCCGTACCAATACGGGATCCCCGACCCCGACAAACACACCCAAGGGCATCGGCGGTTGATCGGTTACTGAAATAAAAAAGATCCGGCAGTTCAAATATGACTGCCGGATCTTTTTGCCTGTACGGTCTACTTGCGGTTCATGCCCGTGAACGATAGAATCACCCCATGAACCTTGCCGTATATCACGAATTTCCCAATGATCTGGCCGGTGACTGGCATGATCTTCTGAGTAAGATCTCAGACCGGCCGCCTTTTCTGGAATTTGATTATCAAAAGCTATGGTGGGAATTGAAGGGCGGCGGTGAATGGCCTCAAGCCAGCCTGCTGCTTTTCACCGCCCGTGAAAATGGAAAACTGATCGGCCTCGCGCCGTTGTTTTCCACCCCCTTGCCCGATGGTTCGGTTGGCCTCTTCAATGTGGGCAGCATTGAAGTCTCCGATTTTCTCGATGTGATCGTGCTGCCGGAATACCGCGAAGCATTCATCAGCCGTTTGCTTGATGAAATTCTGGCCTTGCGCCTCCCCGGCTTCAGCCGGTTGAGCCTTTGCAACTTGCTGGATTCATCTCTCACCCTGCCCGTGTTGACGTCCGTCGCGGAGAGATCCGGCTGGAATCTAACCGTCGAGAAATTGGAGCACAGCCCCCGCATTACTCTGCCATCCGGCTGGGAAACCTATCTGGCCGGAATCGATAAGAAACAGCGCCACGAGATCCGCCGCAAGATGCGCCGCGCTGAAGAATCTGAGATACCTGTGGCCTGGTACATGGTCACAGATCCGGCAACACTGGATAAGGAAGTTGACGCGTTCATCGGGTTGATGCAAAATGACGGCGACAAGGAAGCCTTCCTGAAACCGGAGATGCGTGAATTTCTCCGCCGGGTGGTTCACTTTGCCTTTGACGGCGGGTATCTTCAACTGGCATTTCTCACGGTGGATGGTCAAAAGGCGGCTGCCTATCTGAGCTTTGACTATCAGAACCGCATCTGGGTGTACAACTCCGGCCTTAATCGTGACTTCCAGAGCCTGTCACCCGGCTGGGTGCTTCTGGGTCACCTGCTGCAATGGGCGATCGAACACGGCCGCGCTGAGTTTGATTTCATGCGCGGCGATGAGGAATACAAATACCGCTTTGGCGCTGTGGACCGCTTTGTCATGCGGGCGGACCTGCACCCGCCGGTTGTTTAATTATTTTGTTGGGAGGATTATGATGGAAATACTGTCAGTTCCCGTGGAAAAGCCGGAAGAGATCAATTTTGTTCTCGGTCAATCGCATTTCATCAAGACGGTTGAAGATATTCACGAAGCCCTGGTTTCCTCGGTTCCGGGTATCCAGTTTGGCGTGGCGTTTTGCGAAGCCTCCGGCAAGTGCCTTATCCGCTGGTCCGGCACCAACGAAGCGATGATCGAACTGGCCAAAATGAACGCGGCGGCCATCGCCGCGGGTCACAGCTTCATCATTTTTCTCGGTGAGGGGTATTACCCGATCAATATTCTCAACGCGGTCAAGAACATCCCGGAAGTCTGCCAGATCTTCTGTGCCACGGCCAATATGGCCGAAGTACTGGTAGCCGATACCGGCAAGAGCCGCGGGATCATCGGTGTGGCGGATGGGTTGAAGCCCGCCGGGATCGAAGCGGGTGAGGATATCACCTGGCGAAAAGACTTCTTGCGCATGATCGGCTACAAGGCGAAGTAATCCAGCGGCATTATTCTTGCAACGAACCTCCCGGACGAATCTATTGCCCCGCCCGGGAGGCGTTTTATGCGAAAAATAACCACCATCCTTATAGTATTTTCTGTCATCTTATCCGGTTGCAGCGTCATCCCCGCGATGAAGCCCACCATGTCGTCGGAAGAAATGTCAACAAAAGTAGCCGTGCTTTTAACCGCCATGCCGACGGAACCCGGCGAAATGCCTGTCGTGCCTGAAACCGATATGGGCATGACTGAAGTCACCCTGCCGCCGTTGCCGGAAGAGATCGGTGTTCTGGCTACCCCCACGGAACCGGGTGTAGCCGGGCTGCTTACCCCCACCATGGATGAAACCGCGTTCGCGGCGTTCCTGGGCGCGACGGCCACTCCCGAGACAGCTCCGGTGGAACCCACCCAGACCGAAGCAGCGGATGCTGCCGCCACATTGCTGGTGGAAGCCACTGAGGCTGCCACGGCTACCCCGCCGATTGCCATGCCCAGCGCCACACCCACAGATACCGCCACCCCCACCTTCACCCCCGGCCCGCTGCCCCTTACCGATGCCCAGTTGACAGCCACCTTCGCGCCGTCAGATCCGCGCACCATCCTGCCGGTTCCCACCTGGTCAGATACCATGGATAACGGCAAAAACTGGCCGCTGAGTCCCGATAAATACACCACCGTCGACTTCCAGAACGGGTTCATGATGCTGACGGGCCTGCAGAAAGACAACGGCTGGCGCCTGGCTTCCACAAACGCGGATAACGCCTATATTGAAGCCACCGCGAAATTCGGCGCCACCTGCCACGGCATGGATAAGTGGGGCCTTATGGTTCGCGTTCCCGATAGGTCAACAGCCGATCAGGGATACTGGTTCAACATCACCTGTGATGGCAAATACGCCTTCCAGAAATGGAATGCCAACCCGAAAGATGACGAGAAATCCGTCGACAATCTGATCGCCTGGACGTCGAACTCGAACATCAAACCCGGCGGCAATGCTTTGAATCGCGTCGGCATACTGGTCAACAATGATCACTTCACCTTCTATATCAACGGCTCCCAGATCGGTGAGTGGACGGATAACAGCTACCGCCACGGTGGTTTTGGCCTGTTGATCGGCGCCCGCGAAACCGACCGCCTCACCCTGTATGTGGACGAAATGCACATGTGGCTTAATCCGCCCATGTAATGTACAGGCAAATAACAAAACTTTACGGGAGCGGACAAGTCGTCCGCTCCTTTTTTTGTCCTTGCGAGTCGTAGGGGCGGGTCGCACCCGCCCACACTTGTACTTCACAAGTACTGGCTTAAAAAAGACGCACAAAATCCTCTCAAATGCACTGAGTATATATCGCGACGCGTAGGGGCGGGTTACTAACCCGCCCTTACGTGGTGGCACAGAATCCGGCGGGTAAAAGGATACATAGTACCCTCTCAATTGTGCTGAGTTATATCGCGAGTCGTGTGGGCGGGTCGCACCCGCCCACACGCGGACTTCAAAATTACCGGCTTAAAAAGACGTACAAAATCCTCGCAAATGCACCGAGTATATATCGCGACGCGTAGGGGCGGGTTACTAACCCGCCCTCACTCGTACTTCACAAGTACTGGCTTAAAAAAGACGCACAAAATCCTCTCAAATGCACAGAGTACATATCGCGACGCGTAGGGGCGGGTTACTAACCCGCCCCTACATGGGCGTCACAGATGCCGGCCGGGAAAAGGATACATAAACAAAACTTCCGCATATTAATTTCGCGTCGCGAGGCATCTGGTGAATTACAAACTCTCTCAACATGGAAAGTTAAGTAAGCTTTGCGAGTCGTAGGGGCGGGTTACTAACCCGCCCCTACCAGGTTAAGGACGTTTTGTTGATTAATCAAATTGATATTTTTTAACAATGAAATTTTCGATAGAATTATTCTTAAACAAAAATCCCAATTTTGTATCCGATAACTTTTCCATGGATAATAATCCAACAAACCACAACCGAAAATCAATCCGGCATAAAGATTATGACTATTCACAGGTTGGTGCCTATTTCATAACGACCAACATTAAAAATCGGCATCAACCATTATCCAGAATAGTCGATGATCGAATTGAGTTATCAGATCTTGGAAATATAGTATTAAAAGTGTGGAACGGTTTACCCGAGCATTATTCTCAGGTTGATCTTGATGAATTCATTGTGATGCCAGACCATGTTCATGGAATTATTTTTCTTCGTGAATGTCAAAAACCATGTTCAGTTTCAGAAATCGTCAGGAATTTTAAAACTTATTCAGCAAAAGAAATAAATACTATTGCAGGTAATACAGGTAATAATTTCTGGCAAAGGAATTATTTCGAGCACGTCATTCGTGACGATATGGATTTAAACCGAATACGCCAATATATCCAGGAGAATCCGCTTAAATGGAAAGATGGTAAAGGAGATATTTCTCCTTTATCCTTTTTTTAAATAATTTCCACACGAATTTATTTTCACGACGCGTAGGGGCGGGATACTAACCCGCCCTTACGCGGACTACTCATGGGCCGGCTGATAAACAGAAACACAAAATCCTCTTAAATGCACTGAGTTCATATCGCAACGCATCGGGGCGGGTTACTAACCCGCCCCTACTGTATTCTCCAATAATCTCAGGTAATTAAATATAAATCATGATTTTCCCCTGGCAAGTCTCTTGCATCCTGATGGGAATGAAAACGATACTGCCTTTCAACTACAGGGAGCCTCACCATGGTTAAACCTGTAACCCGTGTTGTTAAAAATGTCACCAGCCCGATAACCCCCGGGCGCGCGACAAAAAAACCTGCTCCGCAAGTTAAAAAAGAGACACACCGCCAGCCGCATGTGTCTGTTCGGGCTGTCAATAAAGTGAAGACCGGCCGGGTATGGAATTCGATTAAAGCCGCCCTGGTCAAAATGCCCAAGTGGAGCGACCTGCCGAAAGACCGCCAGCTCGATTTTACCGGTGCCGGAATGATCGTTATTGGTTTGCTGACCCTGCTCAGCCTGATCACCGAACAGGAAGCGGTCGTTTCCGCCCAATGGGTGGTGGTGATCGGCCGGTTGGCAGGTTGGGGCATGTACGCCCTGCCGTTCGGATTCCTGATCGCCGGATTCTGGCTCGTCTTCCGCACACTGGAGACGATCCCGCCGCTCACCGCGAGCCGCGCGGCTGGACTATTCCTTCTCTTCTGGAACCTGTTGACCTGGGTTCACCTGCTTGCCGGCGGTGGTTGGGAATTGGCACTGGAAGGAAGCGGCGGCGGATTCATGGGAGCCTTTTTTGAAAGGCTGTTGATCGAGGGACTTGGCCTCCCCGGAACTCTGCTGATCCTCATGGTCTGGATGATCATTTCAGGATCCATGTCATTGCAATTGCCGTTTTCCTTCTTCCGCGATGGCCTCAACAGTTTCCGTGACCAGGTGCGCGATGTGGTCGACGCGTCTCCCATGGCAGCCATGATGGATGCCGGCTCTTATGCGCCGTCGTCCCATTCACCGGCGCAGTCCGCCCCGACTTCGTCAACAGCCCCGCTTCCTCCCGGATTCCACCCGTTGGATACACAGTCCGCACACCGGTCTGCCGTTAAGCGTGTGCCCGCCGCGCCTGTCCGCAGGCCGGAAGCGCCGAAGGAAGAATCCATCATTCCGCCGGTGCAGGCCGTGGAAAAACCCGGTTCAGCCTGGGTCTTGCCGCGTGTGAATGACGTGCTGGACCCCGCCGAACCCGTTTTCATCCAGGGGCACGTTGATACCGACCGCGCCCGAAAGATCGAAGAAACCCTTCGGCTGTTCAGCGCGCCCGTGCATGTGGTTGACATCCAGCGCGGTCCCACCGTCACCCAATATGGTGTGGAACCTGATTTCATTGAGAACCGCAACGGGCGCACCCGCGTCCGTGTTTCCAAGATCGTCAACCTGGCTGACGATCTCGCGCTGGCATTGTCCGCCCAGCGTATCCGTATTCAGGCGCCCGTCCCCGGGCGGGGTTTCGTGGGTATTGAGATTCCCAACGAAGAGACCAATAAGGTGACCCTTCACGAAATGGTGGAAAGTGAGCCCTTCAAGAAGGTCCGCAGTCCGCTGCGCATCGCCCTCGGTAAGGATGTTTCGGGTAAACCGATCGTGGCTGACCTGGCATCCATGCCCCACCTGTTGATCGCCGGTACCACCGGTTCCGGTAAATCGGTCTGCGAGAATTCCATTCTGGCCTGCCTGTTGATGAACAACACACCGGATACCCTGCGCCTGGTGTTGATCGATCCGAAGCGCGTGGAAATGACCGGTTACAACCATTTGCCTCACCTGCTGGCTCCGGTGATCACCGAAGCGGCCAAGGTTCCGGCGGTTCTTCAGTGGATGATCACTGAAATGGATAGCCGCTATGAACGTTTCGCGAAATGCCGGGTGCGTAATATCGCCGAATTTAATAATGCCAACGCCGATAAACTTCCCTATATCGTCGTGGTTGTAGACGAACTGGCCGACCTGATGATGGTGGCCGGGGAAGAGGTGGAAAAGTGTATTACCCGCCTGGCGCAGTTGGCGCGTGCCACCGGCATCCATATGATCCTCGCCACGCAACGCCCGTCCGTCAATGTGGTCACCGGCTTGATCAAAGCCAACTTCCCGGCGCGCATCGCTTTTTCCGTCACATCCAACACTGACAGTCGTGTCATTCTCGATCAGCCGGGCGCCGAACGTCTGCTTGGCCGCGGTGACATGCTTTATCAAGCGCCGGATGCTCCCGCGCCCGTCCGCCTTCAGGGTGTGTACACAGCGGATGCCGAGATCAACCGCCTGGTAGACCACTGGCGCATCAAAGCGGCTGACGCTGTGGAAGCCGGTCAGACGGCGGCTCCGTTGTCAGTTCCCATGCCCACTCTCCCGTCCACGCCGCTGCGTCAGCCCGACCTGTGGGGCAATGACGGCAGCATCGCGCCGGCTGACCCGATGTACGATGAAGCGCTTTCCGTTGTCCGCACGCTGGGCAGGGCGTCCATTTCCATGCTGCAGCGCCGGTTAAGCATCGGGTACAACCGCGCCGCGCGGCTGATTGATACCATGGAAAAAGAGGGCATTATCGGCCCGTCTGAACCCGGCAGCCAGACCCGCGAAGTGCTGGATTACGGCGCGGGTGCGCCACCGGCGGATGAAGAAAAGGATTAGCCGCTTCACCATCCTGTGCCGGTCAATCCGTTGGGAAATCATACTAAAAGGACGTTATAATACGCCATATTAAAGATGAGGCGGTTGCGGTCCGTCTGCAACCGCTTTCTTGTATAGTATAGAGAGCGATGTTGAAAAATTCCCCCAACAATAAAAAATATCGTCGACTTATCAGCGGACTGGTACTTTTACCGGTTATTCTGTCCGCCTGCCAGCCGGCCAAATCGGCTGCCCCGACTCTGGTATCCACGCCAACCGTGGGGGTGATCCCCACCTTCGTTTTACCCACAGTTACACCGTCACAGCCGACTGCCATTCCCGCCAAAACCCTTACGGTGTGCCTGGCGCAGGAGCCGGCTTCATTGTATCCATACGCCAGCCCGACTGAGTCAGTGTGGAGCATACTGGAAGCTGTTTATGACGGCCCCATTGACCAGGTCAAATTCTCACCGTCACCCGTGATCTTGACCAAACTGCCCACCCTGGCGGATGGTGACGCGGTTATTGAATCTGTCCCCGTGGTGGAAGGTGAACCGGTCCTCACGCCCTCTGATGAAGTGAAAACCCTTGCCAAAGGACTCACCGTCTATCCCAGCGGATGCACGGCGCCTGAATGCGCCGTCACCTGGGATGGCACCAGCGAACTGAAGATGGACCGCCTCACGGCGAAATACACCCTGAAGGACGGCATCACCTGGTCTGACGGCCAGCCGCTGACAGCCGCCGATTCTGTGTATTCCTTCCAACTGGCTTCCGACCCGGCTACCCCGGTCAACCGCTATGTGGTGGACCGCACATCCACCTATACCGCGGCAGATGAAAAAACTGTCCAGTGGACCGGTATCCCCGGTTACCTGGATGCTCTGTACCAGCAGAATTACTTCCTCCCGCTGCCCAAACACGCCTGGCAGGATATCAAACCTGCCGACCTGTTGACCTCCCCCGTTTCTTCTGAGAAACCGCTGGGCTGGGGCGCGTTTGTGATCTCCGAATGGGTTAAAGGTGACCATATCACCCTCAAGAAGAACCCGAAATACTTCCGGTCTTCCGAAGGTTTGCCGAAGATCGAAACCCTGGTCTATAAATTCCCCGGCACTCAGGCTGACAACAACCTGGCTGCCCTGCAAAAAGGGGACTGCGATATTGTCGACCCCTCTGCCGGGCTGGAATCCATGCTCGAACAGGTGCTAGATGCCCAGAAGGCCGGAAAGATCGCGGCCCAGGTCGGGCAGGGACCCGAGTGGGAGCAGATCGTTTTCAATATAGTTCCTGCCTCGTACACCGATGGTAATTACCCGGCTACCGGCGACCGGCCGGATTATTTCGGTGACGCGCGCACCCGCAAAGCGTTCGCCTACTGCTTTGACCGCGATAGGGCAGTCAACAAACAACTGCTCCAGCAGTCTGTTATTCCGGATGGCTTCCTGCCGCCCGATCACCCGCTGCTGGCGGCTGACCTGACCCGCTACACCTATGATGTGGATGCCGGTTCTAAATTGCTGGATGAGGTTGGCTGGAAGGATGACGATGCCAACCCGGCCACGCCCCGTATTGCCTACGGTGTTCCCGGTGTACAGGACGGTACAAAACTTTCTATGAATTACCTGGTGACCAACGCCTACCTCCGCCAGGAGATTGTCAAAGTGCTGGCGGAGTCCGCTTCAGCCTGCGGTATCCAGATCAACGTAAATACAACCGCGCCCGAAACGCTTTACGCGTCCGCGCCGGATGGCGAATTATTCGGCCGTAAGTTTGACCTGGCGCAGATCGCCTGGCAGGCTGGCCAACGCCTTCCCTGTGACATGTTCACCTCCTCCCAGATACCCGCCGTTGCCAACCAATGGATGGGCATTAATCTGGGCGGATATTCAAACCCGGCATTTGACACACAATGCCTGCAGGCCCGCTCCACCGGAGCCGATACGGCTGCCAGCGCAGCCTCCGCCGCGGCGGCCCAGAAATTGTTCTCCGATGACCTGCCGGCCATTCCGCTGTACTTCCACCTGAAAATCGCCGCCACCCGCCCTGACCTGTGCGGGCTGGTTATGGATGTCTCATCCAGGTCTGCCCTGTATGGCATCGAATCTTTTGATCTTGGGCAGACTTGCCCCAAATAAGGGAATCGCATGGAAAATTCTGATCCTCTTTTACAAGTCAAAGATCTGCGCACCTACTTTTACACCGATGATGGTGTAGTCAAAGCTGTAGATGGTGTAGATTTTGACGTTTTTCCGGGGGAAATTCTGGGTCTGGTCGGTGAATCCGGCTGCGGTAAGAGCGTCACGTCATTCTCGATCATGCGGTTGGTGGGTGTCCCCGGTAAGATCGTCTCCGGTGAGATACTCTTTGATGGAAAAGACCTGCTAAAGCTGCCTGAGGATGAGATGGTGATGATGCGCGGTAACCGTCTCTCGATGATCTTTCAGCAGCCGCAGTCCAGCCTCAACCCGGTGTTTACCGCCGGTGACCAGGTAGCCGAAGTGCTGCAAATTCACCAGAAAATGCCCAAAGAGCAGGCCTGGGAACGGGCCGTTGAACTGTTACGTCTCGTCGGTATTCCCGACCCGAAAAGCAAGGCGCATGCCTTTCCGCATGAAATGTCCGGCGGTCAGGCCCAGCGTGTGATGATCGCCATGGGATTGGCGTTGAATCCCCGTCTGCTGATCGCGGATGAACCCACCACCGCCCTTGATGTGACCATCCAGGCTCAGATCCTTGATCTGATGTTGGATTTGCGTGAAAAGACCGGTACGTCGATCATTTTGATCACCCACGATCTGGGTGTGATTTCTGATATGGCTGACCGGGTGGCAGTGATGTATGCCGGTCACGTGGTGGAGCAATGCAACGTAGATGTGTTGTTTGAAAAACCCTACCATCCGTACACGCAGGGGTTGATCGGTTCCATCCCGGTCCTCGGGAAAGTTGCCGACCGTCTGGAAGTCATTCCGGGGAACGTGCCCAATCTGGTCAACCTTCCCTCCGGCTGCCGGTTTGCCCCGCGCTGCCGCCTGTGTGAACAGTACAAATTGGATATCTGTTCGCAGAAGAATCCGCCTCTGGTTGAAATTCAACCCGGTCATCTTGTCCGCTGCTGGCTGTACCAGTCAACGGAAGGCCACAAAGCCCCCATTCAGCTTTAGTTTTTGGAGAGACACATGGCAGAGCAGTCACATGCCGAACGACCGGACCTGATCCGGGTTGAAAATCTGACAAAACACTTCCCGGTACGGGGAGGCATTTTCCAGCGCGAAGTTGGCAGCGTCCAGGCTGTGGAGGATGTATCCTTCTCCATCAAGAAGGGTGAAACCCTCGGTATGGTGGGAGAATCCGGCTGCGGCAAAACGACCATCGGCCGAACCATCCTCCGTTTGACCGAACCTACATCCGGCCGCATGGAATTTGACGGCAAGGATGTCTTCAGCATGTCGGCGGGCGAGATGAAACAGATCCGCCGCAATATGCAGATCATCTTCCAGGATCCGTACGCTTCGTTGGATCCCCGCCTCCCGATCGGCGAGTCGGTGATGGAAGGGTTGAAGATCCATAATATCGGATCATCCCGCGAACAGTATGACGCCACCATCACTATGCTCAAACGCGTTGGACTGGAAGAATACCATGCCCGGCGCTACCCCCATGAATTCTCCGGTGGTCAACGCCAGCGTATCGGTATCGCACGCGCCCTTGCCCTGCGCCCTCAATTCATAGTATGTGACGAGCCGGTCTCGGCGCTGGATGTGTCCATCCAGTCGCAGGTGTTGAACCTTCTGCGTGACCTTCAGCAGGAATTCGGACTCACCTATCTGTTCATTGCCCACAACCTCAGCGTGGTCGAGCATATTTCCGACCGTGTCGCCGTGATGTACCTCGGCAAGATGGTGGAACTGGCTACCCGCGAAGACCTGTACCGCACGCCGCTGCATCCCTATACCAACGCCCTGCTATCCGCCATCCCGATCCCCGGCGCGCGCGGTAAACGTGAACGGGTCATCCTCAAAGGTGACGTCCCCAGCCCGCTAAATCCGCCCACCGGCTGCCGCTTCCATCCGCGTTGCCCGCTGGCTATGGATATCTGCCGTGAGAAGGAACCCGTCTTTACCGAGACCGAACCCGATCATTGGGCAGCTTGCTGGAAAGTAAATCCGCAATAGCGCACTATTGTTTATAATAGGGTTATGAAAACACGGCGTATTCTCATTGTTGATGATGCCCCTGAATTCGCCAACATGGTGAAAGATTCACTTTCAACCATGGAAATTCCTTTGCAGGTAACCATTTACCTTTCCGCGGAGGAAGCCTGGCTGGAAGTTCTAAAAACGCGCTTTGACCTGGTGATCACTGACCTGCGCCTGCCGGGAATTTCCGGTACCGAATTGGTGCGGCGCATCCGCCAGCGTTTCCCCAAGATCAAGATCATCGCTGTATCCGGGCTGGCGGAAGCCGGCCTGAACGAGCGTACCCGCGCGGCCGGTGTCGACGCGTTCTACCGCAAACCGGTCGAAATGCCTTTACTGTTGACCAAGATCGACAACCTGCTATCTGACCTGAACAATGAAGAAGAGCCGGCAGTCAATGAACGCCCGCAAAAAGCGGAGCTTGTATCCCGGCTGGTGACTGCACCGTTGGGGTACACACCACCCCCTGCATCCTCGGAAGCCAAAGAAGCGGCTGCGAAAGCCGCGACACCTCCACCGCCGCCCCCCGCGTCTACGATATTGC
Source organism: uncultured Leptolinea sp. (assembly GCA_964404415.1). Classification (GTDB taxonomy): domain Bacteria; phylum Chloroflexota; class Anaerolineae; order Anaerolineales; family Anaerolineaceae; genus Leptolinea. Next base: position 21,216 of record CAYOKC010000004.1, read on the forward strand.
CTCCTGATCCGGCAAAAAACCAGAAACCGGCTTCAAAACACTCCCCTGAAGATATAGCCAGCATGCGCGATCTGGAACAGCGTCTGCTTAAATTGATGCGCGAAAGCGGCGCTCAATCGGTTGTGCTGACAACTCAGACAGGCCAGGTTTTATACGGCAGCGGGGTTTCCCCCGATTTCCATTTCCCGCCGGAACTGGTCAGCGCTTGCTCCAGCCTGGTGAAATCACTTAAAGAAGTAGCCCGCACCCCTGAAGAAACCACAACTCTGGGTGTGCTGGTTCTGGCTGGCAACAACCGTGACAGTGTGGTGGTCAATGTAAGTAAATTCCTTGTCTGGCTGTTATTTTCCACCGGAAGCCAACCCGCTGAGATCAGCAAAGCCACCTCCGCGGTATACGCTTCCAAAGACAGCCTGCAATTTATTCTAAATATGCTGGCATTGCTCCCGTTACCGGTACACCCACATCCTCCTGTGGAAGGGGAGCAGGCTAAAATAGAGAGAATGGCTTCAATGAATACGGATGAATTAAAAATAGCAGAAAAAATTGGTGAAAAACCCGTCGACAAAAAAGATGCCGACGCCTTCTGGGATCCCGAAGACCAGTCCAAACCGGAGATCTCCGGTGAGACCATAGACTTCGACAAAGCGGCCAGCCTGGGTCTCATCCCTTCGGAACACCCTAAGAAGTAACCGGATTAAGGGGTAATCCATTCCTCATCCAACAGACCTGCCCAAACATGTGATAAAATCCAGCCTACCGGGTAACCGGGCTGAATTGGGGCATAGTGCAATGGCAGCACACCAGACTTTGGATCTGTGGATCTTGGTTCGAATCCAGGTGCCCCAGCCTGGCTTTTCTTTTCAGAGCTTCGCGGTTACCGCGGGGCATTTTTTGTCTTAACAGGTGAACAATATGAGCAAAAATCCGGTAATTTCAGCGGTTATTCTGGCTGCGGGGCAGGGCACGCGTATGCGTTCCAGTCTGCCGAAAGTCCTGCATCCTCTTTCAGGCCGTCCGCTGATCCGGTATTCACTGGATGCCGTAAATGGTTTGGCGGCCAATCCGCCGGTGGTGGTCATCGGGCATGGTGCTGACGAGGTCCGCAAGTCCGTAGGCGATGACGCCCGTTTTGTGGTTCAACAGCCGCAGCTTGGCACTGCCCACGCTGTAATGACAGCCGAACAGCTTCTGAAAGACGAAGCGGACCTGCTGGTGGTGACCACCGCTGATATGCCATTGATCCGCCCGGAAACACTGAAAGCCCTGGTGGATATGCAGTTGGCGAACAGTGGCCCCATCACCATGCTCACCGGTTTCGCTGACGATCCGCGGGGTTTTGGCCGTATTGTGCGCGCGGAAGATAACTCCGTGCAGGCGATCGTGGAAGAAGCCGCCTGTACCCCGGCGCAATTGCGTATTCATGAACTAAATCTGAGTATTTACTGCTTTGATGCGAAGTGGTTGTGGGGCGCGTTGAAACGCATCAAAGTCTCCGCGAAGGGTGAGTATTACCTTACGGATGTAGTCGCCATTGCCCGTGAAGACAATTTGACGGTCAACGCCATCAGCCTGGAAGATATCAACGAAGCCATAGGAATTAACACACGCGTACACCTGGCTGAAGCTGAAGCCATCCTGCGCGAGCGTATTAACCGGCAGTGGATGGAATATGGCGTCACCTTGCAGGACCCGGCCGCGACATATATCGCGCCTACTGTGCGTATCGGCCGCGATACCACCATTGGCCCCAACACCCATCTGCGCGGTGACACGATCATCGGCGAAGGGACAGTCATCGGGCCGAATTGCGTCATCGAAGATTCCGCGATAGGCAACAAGTGCACCATTATGGCAGCCGTGATCGAAAGCGCCATTGTGGAAGATGGTGTCTCCATGGGGCCGTTTGCCCATCTGCGCAAGGGCGCCCACCTGATGACGGGCGTTCACATGGGTAACTTTGGCGAGGTCAAAGATTCCACCCTGCATCCGGGCGTGAAAATGGGGCATTTCTCTTACATCGGCAATGCCGATATTGGAGAAAATACTAATATCGGCGCCGGAACGATCACCTGCAATTTTGACGGTGTTCATAAAAACCCGACAGTCATTGGCGCCAATGTGTTCATCGGTTCAGATACAATGTTGGTGGCGCCGCTGAACATCGGTGAAAACGCCCGCACGGGCGCGGGATCGGTGGTCACGCACGATATACCGGCTGGCGAAGTAGTAGTTGGCGTGCCGGCGCGGCCGTATAAAAAAGTAGAGAAAAGTGATTGAATCTTTTAGTATTGGCGTAATTTTGATCCTTCTGGCTGACCTTCTGGTCAGCGCGGCGCTGGCGGCCGAATCAGCGGCCAGTGTATATTCAGCAGGGTTGCCCCAGGACCATGCTGAAGCCGTTATCAGCCTCCGCAAAGGAGCCGATGAAACGGTATTTACCCTGCATGTTCTGCGCAGCTTCCTGCACTTTTTGCTGGCGGCTGTACTGGGTGGTTTCCTGATTATGTTGTCCGTTCCGCTCTGGTGGGCTGTGGTACTGACCGCACTGGTTGCCGGCAGCCTTGTGGTGCTGATGGAAGCCGGAACTACAGCGGTTGTGGCGAAACGGCCGTATACCTGGCTCGCGCGACTGCAATTCATCAGCCGGTTGGCGGTGTTCCTTTTCCGTCCATTGGGGACTTATAACCATATAACGAAAATAGATGATTCGTCCGAAGAGCCTGGCCAGACCCCGGTGACTGCGGAAGAGCTGCAAAACTGGGCGGCAGCAGCCAATGAGACCGGCGGACTTGAGCCGGAAGAACGCCGCATGATCCAGTCGATCTTTGAGTTTGGTGACATCCTGTGCCGCGAGGTGATGGTCCCCCGGCTGGATGTCAAATCGCTGGATATTGATACCACCGTGGGCGAAGCCATAGCCGAATTCATCCGCACCGGCCATTCACGAATTCCGGTATATGAAAACGACCTGGATAATGTCATTGGCATTTTGTACGCCAAAGACCTGCTGCCGCACGGCGATCACACCGCCCCCATCCGCTCATTGAAGGGTTTGCTGCGTGACGCGTTTTTCGTGCCTGAAACCAAAAAAGTGGACGAATTGCTGCGCGAAATGCAGGAACGCGGTGTGCATATTGCCATGATCGTTGATGAGTACGGCGGATTTGCCGGGCTGGTGACCCTTGAGGATATTCTCGAGGAGATCATTGGTGAAATTCGTGATGAATACGACCCTGCAGAGGAACAACCTTTCCAGCAACTGGGTGGCGATTATTTCCTTGTTCAAGGTTGGATGGGGATTGATGAATTCAATGATGTGTTCGAAACAGCTCTCACGCCGGATCTGGGCGAGACCATAGGCGGTCAGGTGACCGCCCTTTTGGGGCGCATACCGGTTGGTGGCGAGGAACTGGAACTGGAAGAGTGGCATGTTCAGGTGGAGCAGGTAAGCGGACGGAGGATCCGCAAGCTGCATATTCATCGGCAGGAAGAAAACAAGGACACGGAGGTTAATTAATGGCACTTGATCAGGCGGCGAAGCTGGAGCTGGTGAAACGGGCGGCTGAAGTGCGTCAATTCGCGTACGCGCCCTATTCCAAGTATCAGGTGGGGGCTGCCCTGCTTACTACTACAGGGAAAATCTATACCGGTGTGAATGTCGAAAATATTGACTTTACCGACGGCAACTGCGCTGAGCGTACAGCCGTATTCAAAGCCGTATCTGAAGGTGAACGCTCTTTCACGGCGGTGGCGGTAGTCACCAGTAATGGCGGAACACCCTGCGGCTCCTGCCGCCAGGTGCTCGCGGAGTTTTGCGAAGATATGGCTGTGATCCTGGGAACGCCTGAAGGCGGGATCCTGCGGGAGACAACACTGGCTGCCCTGCTGCCCGAAGCATTTCACCCCGGCCAGTATCAGCTTCCTTAATCATTCGTGGCAGCTCCGGAACGTTCATTAAAAACAGAGGCGGTCGTCCTCCGCCACAGTGACATGGGGGAGGCGGACCGCCTATTAACATTGTTCAGCCGCGATTCCGGCATCATCCGCGCGGTGGCCAAAGGCACGCGGCGTATCCATTCCAAAAAAGCCGGTCACCTGGAGCCTTTTACCCGGGTGAGCCTGATGCTGGCCCGCACCCATGAGCTGTGGCTCGTCACCCAGGCGGTGGCATTGGACCTGTTCCTGCCGCTGCGTGATGACCTCGTGCTGACGGCTGAAGCGGCGTACGTTTTGGAACTGGTTGACCGTTTCTCGTATGAAGAAGGCGAGAACCGCAACCTGTACAGTCTGCTGGTGGAAACTTTGGAACGGCTGTCTCGCGGTGACCCGGTATTCACGGCTGTGCATTATTTTGAGTTGCATATGCTGGATTTTGTGGGCTTCAGGCCGCAGTTATTCAACTGCGTGCATTGCCATGAAGAGATCCAACCACAAAACCAGTTCTTCTCCGCGGCGCAGGGCGGGGCCGTTTGCCCGAAATGTGCCGGCATGGTAGCGGACGCCCAGCCCATCACCATGGACGCGTTGAAATACCTGCGGAATTTCCAACGCACCGCCTACACCCGGCTGATACAGGCGGTTCCATCCACACAGGTGGAACGTGATGTGGAGGCCATTTTGCAATATTACAACGCGTTTCTTCTGGAACGCCGCTTGAATACCCCCCGGTTCCTTGACGAAGTAAGAAAAAACCGGGCGGCTGATTGAGCCGCCCGGTTTCTGTTTATTTCACATCGGTTTCTTCGTATCTCAGGTTGAGGGTCAGGTTGTCAGCGGCGATCACTGTGCCTTGAATGACCAGTTCTTTTTCTTCGTTAGGGCGGCGGAAAGCCATGCTGAACACATTATCGGTGATGGTGGTCAGAAGTTCATATTCTTCCAGCCCTTTGGCTTTGGCATCTTTGCGGTAGAACTCAATAACCTCATCCATTTTCATGGCGGTGGAGGCGATCACCATCTCCGGCGTGGAGGTGACGATCTTGGCGTCATCGGGGAGCGGGAAGGCGGATTCGGCTTTGGCAGGTTCCGCGGCGGCCGGAACGTCGGTCGGTTTGGCCGGTTCGGCGGTGGGTTCAGCTTTCGCCGGTTCGGCGGGGGCTTCCACTTTGGCCGGTTCAGCCGCGGCTTCTTTTGTGGCTTCCGCCGCGGGAGCGCACGCCGGAACCAACAACACAAACACACACAATACAGCTAGGGCGGTCAACAACTTCTTATTCATTACTCTTCATTCCCCTTTCAGGAGCGATTTGGGTTTCAAAACTCGATTATGACAAACATCTTCGTTTTCCACAACTACGCGAATCTTAAAAAGCCGGATTTTTTCTTGAAATAATCACCATTTTGAACACCGATTCGAGCGGTATAATTCTCAGCCAATAACGTTCGTGTCTGGAGTCCGTATGTCAAAACCCCTCGATTTCCAATCGATCATGCTCACCCTTGAAAAATTCTGGGCTGAGAAAGGCTGCCTGGTCTGGCAGCCGTATTACACACAGGTAGGCGCCGGTACCATGAACCCGGCCACATACCTGCGCGTTCTTGGCCCTGAACCCTGGAATGTAGCCTATGTGGAACCGTCTGTCCGCCCTGATGACGGCCGTTACGGCGAAAACCCCAACCGCCTACAGCAGCACTACCAGTTCCAGGTGATCTTGAAGCCCGATCCGGGCAACCCGCAGGAACTCTACCTTGACTCCCTCCGCGCCCTGGGTATTGACCCGGCCGAGCACGACATCCGCTTTGTGGAAGACAACTGGGAATCCCCCGCGTTGGGTGCCTGGGGACTGGGTTGGGAAGTCTGGCTTGACGGCCAGGAGATCACCCAGTTCACTTACTTCCAGCAGGCGGGCGGAATTGTGCTAGACCCGAATGCCGTGGAGATCACCTACGGACTTGAACGCATCGCTATCGCCCTGCAGAAAGTACGCAGCTTCCGTGAGATCCAGTGGAGCGCTGACCGCAAGTACGGAGAGGTCAACCTGCAGGCGGAACGCGAACACAGCAAGTACTACTTTGAGATAGCTGACGTGGACCGACTGCGCCAGATGTACAACCTGTTCGAAGCCGAGGCCGAAGCCTCGTTGAAAGAAGGCCTTGTCCTTCCGGCGCATGATTATGTTCTGAAATGCTCCCATACATTCAATGTGTTGGATACCCGTGGCGCCGTCGGCGTTACCGAACGCCAGGCGTTATTCTCCCGCATGCGTGACCTGGCCCGCCGGGTGGCGGAAGCCTATGTGGCGCAGCGCGAGGAACTCGGCTTCCCCTGGGGCAAGGTGGACAGCGCCACCATCAACGCGCAGAACCCTGTTGCGGCGGCTGAACTTGACCTGAAATCCGCGCCGGATAAACCCGAAACCTTCCTGCTGGAGATCGGTACCGAAGAGCTCCCTGCCGCGGACCTGCAATCCGCGCTCGCCCAGCTTTCTGAGAAAGTGCCGGCTTTGCTGGCTGACCTGCGCCTGGAGCATGGCGAAGTCACTGTCACTGGAACTCCCCGCCGCCTGACCGTGCTGGTGGAAAAATTGTCACCGCGCCAGCCCGATAAGACCAGCATCATCAAAGGGCCCCCGGCTGACCGCTCATTTGACGCCGATGGTAAGCCCACCCCTGCCGCCTCCGGTTTTGCCCGCGGCAAGGGCCTCAAACCCGAAGATCTGAAGATCATGGAAATTGACGGCGGCCGGTACGCGGCTGCCGAAGTGCACGAAACCGGCAAATCCGCCGGGGAAGTTCTTAAGAACGCCCTGGCTGACCTGGTTGCCAGTATCAAATTTGACAAGGTCATGCGCTGGAACGAAAGCCAGGCTGGTTTTTCACGCCCGCTGCGCTGGCTGCTCGCCATGTTCGGCAATCAGGTGATCCCCTTCCAGTATGCCGGCATGACGGCCACCAATAAAACCCGCGGCCTGCGCTTCAGCGCGGCCGAAGAGGCCGAAGTCAAATCGGCCGGCGCTTACCTTGACCTGCTTAAATCACAGGGCATTGTGCTGGATCCCGCCGTCCGCCGCTCCACTATCGCGCAGCAGGTATCCAAACTGGCAGTCTCTGTGGGCGGTAAGCCCGAAGTTGACGAGACCCTGCTGGATGAAGTCAACAATCTGGTGGAACGCCCCACCGCACTGCTCGGCAATTTCGACCCTGAATCGCTGAAACTCCCTGCCGCTGTGCTGATCTCGGTCATGAAGAAGCACCAGCGTTATTTCCCGGTGATCAAATCCGATGGCGAACTTCTGCCTTACTTCATCGCTGTACGCAATGGTGACGAACAGTCCATCAACGTGGTGACCGACGGCAACGAGCAGGTCATCCGCGCGCGTTTTGCCGATGCCGCTTTCTTTATCAACGAAGATATCCGCTTCAAACTGGAAGAATTCGTTCCGCAGCTTTCCACTCTGATCTTCCAGTTCAAACTCGGTTCCATGCTTGACCGCACCAACCGCATCGAGAAACTGGTCGGCGGATTGAAAGACAAACTGGCACTCTCCGCTTCGGAAGAAAAGACCGCGCTGCGTGCCGCCCACCTGTGCAAGGCGGATCTGGCCACCCACATGGTGGTCGAGATGACCTCCCTGCAGGGTGTGATGGGTGGCTATTACGCCCGCCGCTCCGGTGAAGATGAGACTGTGGCAAAAGCGATCGTGGAGCACTACCTGCCCAAGAGTGCCGGTGATGCCTCCCCGTCTGAAAAATCCGGCCTGGCCGTCAGCCTCGCCGACCGGTTGGATATGTTGGCCGGACTGTTTGCTGCCGGTCTTGCTCCTACCGGAACCAAAGACCCGTACGCCCAGCGCCGCGCCGCGCTCGGCCTCGTCCAATCGTTGATCGCCTGGGACCTTGACTTTGACACCCTCGAAGGGCTGAAACTCGCGGCCGGAAATCTTCCCGTTGCCATGAGCCCCGAAGCCCTGATAGCCTGCCAGGAATTTATCGCCGGCCGCTTGAAGGGTTACCTGATGGATATGGGCTTCCGCTATGACATTGTGGATGCCGTTCTGGCCAAACAGGGTGTAAACCCGGCCGGAGCCGCCCGTGCCTGCAAGCAGCTCACCGCATGGGTGCAGCGTGCGGACTGGAACACCACACTGCCGGCTTTCTCGCGCTGCGTGCGTATCACCCGGGGACTGAAGGAAACCTTCACCGTCAAACCGGAAAGTCTGAAGGAACCCTCCGAAAAAGTGCTGCTGGATGAAATCGTTCGCATGGAAAAAGCCCTTCAGACCTCCACCTCCGTCGAGGAGTTTCTCAATGCATTCACCCCGGCGATCAAAGCCGTCAACGCGTTTTTTGACGCCGTGCTGGTGATGGCGGAAGATCCGCAGGATAAGGCCAACCGTCTGGGAATGCTACAGCGCATTGCCCGCCTGCCCGAGCGTATCGTCGACCTTTCGTTCCTTGAAGGGTTCTAAATAATTATAATTATTCTTCAGGGCAGCCAACCGGCTGCCCTTTTTTATTCCTCTCCCCGGAGGGTAGAGGTCAGGTGAGGGGCGAATTGAGTCTATATTCCGTAGGTTGGAGAAACCGCACCGGTAGAAATCCTGAAATTCAATCCATAAATTCTTTGCACTGAAAAAGTGCGGTTTCTCCAACTTGCCATGTCATCATCCGTCCAAATCAGCAAAATTCACCTTCCTCCATCGCTTTTTGATGGGGGAAGGTCGGGATGGGGGTTAGGTCTGCGGGGGATGAATCTTTTGAACGCACCCTTCTCCCGGCAGACGGTGGTGGGTTGATCGCGCTTGAGCGAGGGCAAAAAACATCCAGGTAGATTGGTAAATAACGAAGCGGTCAACACCACCCTACATAATCGAGAATAAGGCCGGGATGGGGGTTTAAGCGCCCATAAATTACCAATCTGAAATTCTATAGAAAATGTACTTTATATAATTTTGAAAAAAATCCCGGTTTGGGGCATAATGTAGCAACTTCATTGGCATAAGAATGTTATAACCATCACATGACCGCAGTAGATGAGATCAAAAGCCGTATCCATATCGAGGACCTCGTCAACGAGATCCCCACTGTAAAGCTGCGCAAATCCGGCAAGAACTACACCGGGTTTTGCCCGTTCCACGAAAACAAACGCACACCCGCGTTCGTCGTCTTCCCGGATTCGGGTGTCTGGAAGTGTTTTGGCGCCTGCAACGAAGGCGGCGATATCTTCAAGTTCGTGATGAAGCGTGATGGCTGCGACTTCCCCCAGGCGCTTAAAACCCTGGCAGCCAAGGCCGGTATTGAACTGGAACCGCTCACCCCGAAGCGCAAGGAAGAAGATGCGCACCTTGACCGCATCCGCCAGTTGCTCGAAGAATCGGTGCTGCTCTACCAGCACCACCTGACGCGCAACCCGGCCGGCAAACCCGCGCTGGATTACCTCACCAAACGCGGCCTGACGGCGGAAACCATCGCGTCTTTCGGGTTGGGCTATGCCCCTGCCGGTTGGGACACACTGATGACCCATTTCACCGGCCGCGGGTACACAACCGACGAACTCAAGGAAGCCGGACTGGTTTCAGAAAATCCGGAAAAAGAGCGCGTATACGACCGTTTCCGCAACCGCATCATGATCCCCATCCGCGACGCGCAGGGGCGCATGGCCGGCTTTGGTGCGCGCATCCTTGACCCCAATGACGTCCCCAAGTTCCTGAATTCTCCGCAGACATCCCTGTTTGACAAGGGCCGCCTGTTGTTTGGCATGGACCACGCCCGCCGGGCTATCCGCGAGAAAGACCAGGCGGTGATCGTCGAAGGCTATCTGGATGTCATCATCCTGCACCAGGCCGGGTTTACGAACACGGTTTCCCCCATGGGCACCGCTTTGACGGAAGATCAATTGCGCCAGTTGCAGCGCATGACGCGCAAGATGATCCTCGCGCTGGATGCCGATGCCGCCGGCGCCAAGGCCACCATGCGCGGCCTGGAGATCGCCCGCCAGTCGTTGGACCATGGCGACGAGATGGTCTTTGACGCGCGCGGTCTGCTGCATGAAGAGTCACGCCTGCGGGCTGACCTGCGTGTGACCGCCATTCCCGAGGGGATGGACCCGGATGAGGTTGTGCTGCGAAACCCCGGCGAATGGGAAGAGATCCTCAAGAACGCCAAACCCATTGTGCAGCATGTGATGGATACCATGGCCGCTGCCAGCGACCTTTCCGACCCCAAAGAGAAGGACGCGCTGGCCCGAAAAATAATCCCATTGATCGAAGACCTGGCCAGCCCGATCGAGCGTGACACATACCGCTCCCGTCTGGCTGTACTGCTGCGGATCAACGAAGAATCGCTTATGCAATTGCAGGGTGGAGATGCCGTCAGGCAGAAACCCGCCGCCCGCCGCCGCCAGAAACCCTCCCGGCGTGATGTTCCCGGTGTGGGTGAGATCAAGAATCCGCTGCGTCCGCTGGAAAACCATTGCCTGAGGCTGTTGCTTTTCAAACCCGATCTCTTTCTGGCTCTTGAAGAGGAATTAAAGAACAGTAAATTTGAGCCGTTGAGCGTGGACGATTTCCAGTCTGCTGAAGCACAGGAGGCATTCCTGCTGTTGATGGAAGCCATAAATCAGCAGGACGCCAGCATAAATGACTTTCTGGTTGACCATCAACCCGAGACTCTGGCCGCTTTTTTGCAACAGATCAACGCGGGTGTCAATCTGGATGGAACGTCCGATGAACGCATCTATGATGACCTGTTTGACACGATTACCCGCCTTCGCCTGGTTCAGATCCGTGAGGCTATAGATTCGATCCGCTTCCTCGTCACAGAGTTGGCCGGATGGGAGAAAACCCAGATCGATGAACGCGAATCCATGCGTGAATATAATAAGAAGATGATGGATTTGACCGGAGAACGGTTGAGGCTTGAAAAGGCTCTACAGCCCGAGATAAATTTCCAATAAACCCCCTTATGGTATAGTTAACCCATGTCTCCTCGCCCAAAACCACAAACTGAAACGCCAGAAGTAAAGCCGGAAGGCTCCACAACAAAGCGTGCAAAGAAACCGGCTGCAGAAACGCCCGTCAACGGGCGGCGACCACGCCGTAACGGGACTAATGGGGGACAACCCAAACCCATCCTCCCGCCGGGTGACGAAGACCTGATCAATCAGGATGAGCCGGATGAAATCGTTCTGGCTCAGACCGGAGATGAGTGGTCAGAATTTGCGCTTGAAGATCCTTTGAAGATTCTGGAAGATCCGGCGGTTGCCGTTGAACTTTCAGAAGACCCGGTACGCCTGTACCTGAAAGAGATCGGACAGATCCACCTGCTTGACGCGGACAGCGAATTCCGGTTGGCGGCGATGATCGAAGCCGAGCGCCTGGTTGGTGTTTTACAGCAGCATACCGGCGGAGCGGGAAGCGCAATTAATTATGAAGCATTGTATGTAAATCTGGCTGAACGGGCCATCTTGAGTTGGAACCGTCTGGTGGAGGATGCCAGAGGGTTTAACCAGGGTGATCCCCCCGATCTCAGTCTTGTGCTGGCAGAAGCCCAGCAGCTACGGCGTGCCTGGCAGATGGCCGAACCGTCATATCTGCGGCATTATCTGGATAACGGCCAGTGGGGCAAAGATCCTCTCTGGGATGCCCTCGCCCGTAACGCCTTTAACTTGTTCCTAACGCTTCACCTTATGCCGGTCAGCCTGGCCGCGAAACTGCTGGATGAAATCCGCAAGACCGGTCAGATGCCAGCTGTTGAGTTCTTTACAGAAAACTTCCCGCCGGATGGTGACCTCAAAGACGAGGTTGCAGATGTTAAATTCCGAGCTGACGAAGCCAATCAGCAATTGATCCGTGCCAACCTGCGCCTGGTGGTCAGTATCGCCAAGCGCTACCTTGGTCGCGGAATCTCCTTCCTTGATCTGATCCAGGAAGGCAACCTTGGTCTCCTCCGGGCCGTCAATAAGTTTGACTCGACCCGCGGTTTCAAATTCAGCACGTACGCCACCTGGTGGATCCGGCAGTCTATCAGCCGGTATATCGCCGAGCAGGCGCGTACCATCCGTATCCCGGTCCATCTCTTTGAAGCCATCACCCGCCTTCTGCGCGTCCAGCGCTCACTGGTACAGAAGCTCGGGCGCGAACCAACCAACGAAGAACTGGTGCTCGAATCCGACCAGTTGGAAAAGAAAGATGTTGACGCCATCCGCAAGTTCCTTGGTGGTGACGGGGCCCTTGACCCCGATATCATGCGCCGCTGGGTGGCTGCCACAGCCAAAGTCCAGCGCATCCTGCAATCCGCGGAAGAGCCTGTCTCTCTGGAGCGCCCGGTGGGTGACGAGGAAAGCAGCCAGCTGGGTGACTTCATCGAAGATGACGACGCCCTTGAACCCATGGATGCCGCCGCGCGCGAAATGTTGCGCGAACAGGTGCAAAGCGCCCTGGCCGCCCTTTCGGAACGCGAACGGCAGGTGCTGGAACTGCGCTTCGGCCTGATCGATGGCAAAGACCACACGCTGGAAGAAGTCAGCCGGTACTTCAATGTGACCCGTGAACGCATCCGTCAGATCGAAGCCAAGGCACTGCGCAAACTGCGTCACCCAACCCGAAGCCGTAATTTGCGCGAATATTTGTCATAAGAAAACGAAGAATTAGAGCGGGCGATAAGCCCGCTCTTTTTTATCTATAAAATCAAATTCTATCGCAACGCGTAAAGGTGGTTTTCAAACCCGACAAAACGATGGGCTGGAAGTTTCTTATAAGATAGGAATTGAGAAAGTCATTCTCCGATTTTTATAAAAGTTATGTGACTAAAAAGGTATCCTTCGCGACGCGTAAGGGCGGGTTTCAAACCCGCCCTTACGATAGCCCGGGAGTTTCGTATATGATAAGAATTGAGAAAGCCATTCCCTGATTTATATAAAAGTTATGTAATCAAAAAGGTATCTTTCGATGTATTGTAAAAAAGGTTAACTGTTCATAAGTGATTTATAAAATAGCTAGAATTAAATAATGGTAAACAACACCGAACCTCAACGAAGAAAATCAATTCGGCTTCGGGGATATGATTATTCTCTGCCGGGAGCTTATTTTGTCACAATTAATGTGCATGATCGGCAGAAAGTTTTAAGCTCAATTGTTGATGACCAGGTCGTTCTTACTGATCTTGGAAAGATAGTGACAGAAACCTGGATTAACCTGCCTGGTCACTACCAGAAGATAGATATTGATGAATTTATCGTTATGCCAGATCATCTTCATGGGGTTATTGTTTTGCATGAAAATGTAACCCCAAAATCGATTTCAGAAATAGTACGGGGATTCAAAACATTTTCGGCGAAAAAGATTAACACACTGAAAAACATTAGCGGTAAATGTTTCTGGCAAAGAAATTTTTATGAACATGTCATTCGCGATGAGTATGATCTGAATCGCATTCGACAGTACATACATGAAAATCCACTGAAGTGGTTTGATGGCAAAGGTAATGTATCTCCAATGGATTATCTGAAGTACTAATTATTCAATTGAGATAGAGTTTCGGTTGGTCAGATCTGGTATTAAACCCGCCCTGAAGATGCTGTGTAAGTTTTTCTTTCAAAAAGTCATACTACTTTTTTCAACAAAAAGACACAGCCCTTACCGCAGGAACAATTGCAGTATATCGCGGTTGTACCAAAGGTGGAACAAGCCGATTCCGATCAACAAAATTCCGCCCACCACCTTGACTGCTCGCGAATGCCTGGCAATAAAACGCACGATCCGTGATTGGAACGCTCCTGAAAGCAGCGAAAGCGCGATAAGGGGCAAACCCATGCCCAACCCGTATGCTAAGAATACCGCGACCTTGTCAAACGCCTCGCCCACTGTCAAAGAATAGGCGAAGATACCAACGATCAACGGCCCGGAGCAGGGAAACGTCAACGGGCCGTATAACAATCCATACAGGAACGCTGTTAACAATGGATTACTGGATTCTATTTTCTTGACTGAAGCTATCCGTGTAAAAGGGTTGACATCCGCCACCATCAGCAGCCCGAGCAGAATCAGCAATCCGTCCGCGAAGGGGATGATACGCACGAGTACCGTTCCAATTGAAACGGAGAGCAGGAAAATAACCAATCCCAACACCAGCATACTGGTTAAAACGCCGGCCAGAATAAGTATCCCGGGTAAAAAACGCCGGATTTTGCTGGCTGAGTCTGCTTCCATCCTGCTGAGAAAAACCAGGAAACCGGGAAACAAAGGCAGCACACACGGGTTCAGTGTGGACATGATCCCCAGTGAAAACGCGGCGATCAATTCCTGACCGTTCAAAGTTAGGCCTCCAATAGGGGCTTGATCATGTCTTCAAGTTCTGCTGAAGGGATTTTCCCTTTCCTGAAATTCTGCACTCCGCCCTCTTTATCCACGATGAACAGGGGAACGAGAGTCGGGTCAAGGTAGGTGGCGCCATACCGGGTGCCAATATCACGGTACAGATCCATTGTTGACGTCACAAATAACCAGTCATAGCCGCCGGTTGCCGCGTATTCTTTCAATACACTGGCATCTTCCTTCAGGTCCAGGGCCAAACTGACAATAACAAAGTCATCACCGGCATTTAATTTCTGCTTCAGTGACTTCAACTCATTAGCCTGCGCCCAGCAGGTGGGGCACCATGTGGCCATGCCCTCTACCAGCACCACTTTGCTTTTTAGATCGGCTACGGTGAACGTGTCTCCGGTCTGAGCGTCAGTCATGGGAACAGTAAGCCACGCGGGCGGGGGATTGGGCTCAACGGAGGCTACCGCGGTGGATTCCGGCTCCATGGTGTTCATTGTGAAATTAACCGTATTTGACGGAGCGCAGGAAGCAAGCAAAATGCTTAGTAAAACAACGAATGCGGCATGTCGAGATTTCATGATCTTCACCCTTTTTTACTGTTAGTAGAAGTAAACACATGATATTTTTTATACAATAGATGAAGACAGTTAAAATACAGGATGTATATGGTCTGGTTCGGATAATTCAGGCATCCCTGTGTCATACGCTGTTATAGCAGCCATATACAACTTCGTGAAAAATTACACTTGCCTATGTTATACTCATAAATAAGACTAGACTGGTAGAGATTAGACATGCTTATTGATTATCTTCCAATTGCCATCATGCTTGTTCTCGCCACCGTGCTTGGTTTTCTGGTTGTTATTCTGGGGGCGATTTTTGGCCCAAGGCGCCCAACCAAAAGGAAATCAGCGCCCTATGAATCCGGGATGGTCCCGTACGGTCCTGGAACCCGCCGGCTTTCTGTTCGCTATTATCTGGTGGCAGTCCTTTTCATCCTGTTTGATATTGAAACCGTATTCTTCCTTCCCTGGGCGGTTGCTTTCCGCCAGTTGGGCTGGTTCGCTCTCTTCGAGATGCTGGTTTTTATCGGTATCCTCCTTATTGGTTTTGTGTACGTCTGGAAGAAAGGAGCGCTTGAATGGGAATAGAGCAAAAAACCGGCAACATGGGTATTGTGACCACTACGTTGGAAAACGTGGTCAATTGGGCCCGTACCGGATCGATGTGGCCGATGTTGTTCGGCCTGGCTTGCTGTGCCATTGAAATGATGGCCGCCGAGGCCGCGCACTATGACATGTCGCGCTTTGGCATGGAATTGATGCGCGCCAGCCCCCGCCAGTCTGACCTGATGATCGTGGCCGGACGGGTGAGCCGCAAGATGGCGCCAGTCGTCCGCCAGTTGTATGACCAAATGCCGGACCCCAAGTGGGTGATCGCCATGGGTGACTGTGCTTCCTGCGGCGGTGTGTTCAATAATTATGCCATCCTTCAAGGTGTTGACGAAATTGTTCCAGTGGATGTGTATGTAGCCGGCTGCCCGCCGCGCCCCGAAGCGCTGATCCACGGCGTTATGACCCTCCATGAAAAAATTCACGGTGAAAAATTAAGTACCTGGGCCTGATCCTTTTCACGCCCGGTGCCATTCAGGAAGACACAGAGCATGGATCCTTATCTGCAAAATGTGGTTGAGTGTCTGGAAAAAGATTCGTCGGGAACAATATCAGAATTCCGCGGCGAGGTGACGGTTACCCTGCCTGCCGGCAGCCTTATAACTTCATTGACCCGTCTGCGCGACGAATTCAAGTTTGACATGCTCGAAGCGGAAACGGCTGTCGATTACTGGCCGCAAACCACGCCGCGCTTCCATGTGGTGTATCAGTTGTATTCCATGGACAAAAATCAGCAGTTGCGCGTCCGTGTTCCATTGGATGGCAACGCGCCATCCCTGCCTACCATAGAGACGGTTTACCCGAATGCCAACTGGTATGAGCGTGAGATATGGGATATGTTCGGTATCCGCTTTGACGGGCATTCAGACCTTCGCCGGATCCTG
Source organism: uncultured Leptolinea sp. (assembly GCA_964404415.1). Classification (GTDB taxonomy): domain Bacteria; phylum Chloroflexota; class Anaerolineae; order Anaerolineales; family Anaerolineaceae; genus Leptolinea. Next base: position 37,536 of record CAYOKC010000004.1, read on the forward strand.
ATGGCGGCCGACTGGGCGGGTCACCCGCTGCGGAAGGATTATCCACTGGGTTATGAAGAAGTCCAGTTCACTTTCGACGAAAAAGAAATCATGGTCCATAAACCAAAACCGGGAAAATAGTCCATCCGGATTACGGCTCAGAATCCCCCTCTTATTCAGGACATGATGTGAACCAAACCCGCCTTCTCGTCTTTCCAACCATCTTCACCCTGGCCGCGCTCATCAGCGGCTTTCTACCTTCCCAACCGGTTACCGGGCAGCCCGCGAAGGCAGCCACCCCGGTTCCTCAGTATGCGTCAGACGCCTGCCTTGCCGAACTTAAGGGCATGTTGGATGAAGCGTATGGAGACAGTGATGATGCCTCTGAAGAATCCGGCCGGGCGGTGGTGAAGAGTAAATTCACCCGGGCTTCCGGTGATGACAGTTCCGTCACCCTGGTTTCGTATAGCGTAAATGGAAACAAAATATCTTCGCCGGATTATGGCACAAAGGTTCCTTCAGAGTACAAGAAGTACGTGAAGGATACAGAACTGCATAACCGCCTGTGGAAGATCATCACCGATATCATTCCACTGGACCAGCGCAAGGATATCGACACGTTCACCCTATTCACGGATGGACAGGATGAGACCACCGGTTCCGTCGGGGCAGGGGCCACGGATGACACCTGGTCAATTGAACTTGATGTCATCGATTCAGAGAATATCGCCACGCTTTCAACCACCCTGGTTCATGAGTTTGGTCACCTCATTACCCTTGGTTCCTCCCAGATCGAATACTACGCCGATACCTGTGACTTCTACATGGCGTCGGATGGCTGCAGCAGCGAAGAGTCATATGTCAACCGGTTCTATAACCAGTTCTGGTCAGACCGGGCGGATGAATGGGAAGAACTGGCGCAACCCGATGAGAACGGTGTAGTTGATGAAGACGGCGCCTATTCTTTCTATGAAGAACATCCGGACGAGTTTGTGTCAGATTATGCCGCTACCCACCCTGAGGAGGATATAGCGGAATCATGGACATATTTCATTTACTCGGATGTTCCAAAAGGCGACACGGTGGCAGACCAGAAAACGAGATTCTTCTACATATTCCCTGAACTGGTTGAAATGCGCCGGAATATGCAAATCGGTTTGTGTAAGTACACGGAAAAATGACAGAAAAAACCCAAAATTACCGCGAAACAAATATTGACGAGCTGCGCCACCTGGTATCCCCCCGGGCGCTTTCCGGAGAGACCATGCTGTTGAACATGGGCCCGCAGCACCCCAGTACGCACGGCGTGCTGCGTTTGCTGCTGGAGCTTGACGGCGAGATCGTACTCAACTGTATCCCGGATATCGGCTTCCTGCATACCGGCGTCGAAAAAAACATGGAATCGAAAACCTACCAGAAGGCCGAAGTGATGACCGACCGGTTGGACTACCTGAACAACGTCGGCAACAACTTTGTCTATTGCATGGCGGTGGAAAAGCTGGTGGACCTTGACGTACCCGAGCGCGCGCAGGCCGTGCGTGTGATCCTCGCCGAGTTGACCCGTATCGCCTCGCACCTCATCTGGATCGGCACGTCCGCGCTGGACCTGGCTGCCATGTCCGTCTATATGTATGCGTTCCGCGAACGGGAATACATTCTGGATATCATGGAAATGTGCTCCGGCCAGCGCATGATGACCACCTATATCCGCCCGGGCGGCCTGTGGCGGGATGTCCCCGCCGGGTTTGAAGAGGCTGTGAGGGACATTGTCAAAATGCTCCCCAAACGGCTGGATGAATATGAATCCATGCTCACGAAGAACGCGCTCTTCCTGGAACGCACGGTGGGTATTGGCCCCATCAGCCAGGAAGATTGCATCCGCTATGGCATTACCGGACCCATCCTGCGTGCCTCCGGCAAAGAGTTTGACCTGCGTAAGATCCGCCCGTACAGCGGGTATGAGCAATACGATTTCAACGTCCCTACCCAGTCGGCGGGTGACGTGTACGCCCGCTACCTGGTGCGTGTGCAGGAAATGCGTGAATCGGTGCGCATCATTGAGCAGGCAGTCAATAAACTGCCAGGTGGACCGGTCCGCAGCAACAACCGGAAATTCGTGCCGCCGCCGCGCTCAGAGATCGGCACCAGCATGGAAGCCCTGATCCACCATTTCAAACTCTGGACGGAAGGCTTCTCCGCGCCGGTTGGCAGCGTTTATGCCACGGCTGAAAGCCCGCGCGGCGAGATTGGTGTATTCCTCGAAGGCAACGGCGGACCCAAACCCTGGCGAATCCACTACCGCACGCCGTCGTTTGTCAACTTGCAGATCATGCCGTTGATCACTCGTAACCATTTTGTGGCGGATATTGTTGGCATTATTGGAAGTCTCGATGTAATTCTGGGAGATTCGGACCGGTGAACGAGTTCATGTTGCAGCACACGGAAGAAATACAAAAGATCCTCGCCGCCTATCCGCCGGAGTATAAAAAATCGGCGGTTATGCCGTTTCTCTACCTGGCCCAGCGGGCGGATGGATATATCCAGAAGAAGACGATCGAAGAGATCGCGGATATCCTCGGCATCACGTCGACCGATGTGTCGTCCATCGTGGGTTTCTATACCCTGTACCATGACCAGCCCGAAGGCCGTTACCGCCTGCAGGTATGCACTGATCTGCCCTGCGCGCTGCGCGGCGCGGACAAATTCCTGGAAGACCTGTGCGGCAACCTGGGAATCAAAGTGGGTGAGACCACGGAAGACGGCCTGATCACCATCGAAGAGGTCAAATGCCTGGCCGGTTGTCACCGCGCGCCCATGTTCCAGTTGCAGGGTGACGGTGACCTTGTGTATCACGAAAACCAGACGGTTGACGCCGCGCTGGAACTGATTGCCGAACTGAAAAAGAAAGCCGCGGAACGGGAAGGGAGAAGCGCATGAGCGGACATATCCTTTTCCGGCACCGTGATATAACGGATATCGACCAACTTGCCGTATACCGCCAGAATGGCGGCTTTGCCGCCTTTGAAAAAGCCGTGAAGACCATGGAGCCGGCGCTTGTAGTGAATGAAGTCAAAGCCTCCGGTTTACGTGGACGCGGAGGCGCGGGCTTCCCCACCGGCATGAAATGGGGTTTTCTGCCCAATAACATCTGGCCTCATTACGTTGTGGCCAATGCTGATGAATCCGAGCCCGGTACGTTCAAAGACCGGGAGATCCTCGAATCCAATCCCTACCAGTTCCTGGAAGGGTTGATGCTGGCATCCTTTGCTGTGCAGGCTAACGATGCCTATATTTACCTACGTGGTGAATTCTGGCAGATCGCCCGTCAGATCGAAGCCTGCATCGCCGAATTATTGGAAGAAAATATTCTAGGCAACAATCTCTTCGGCACCAAATACTCCCTACGGCTGCATGTGCACATTGGCGCCGGGGCGTATATCTGCGGCGAAGAGACGGCACTGCTGGAATCCATCGAAGGCAACCTTGGCCAGCCCCGTCTGCGCCCGCCTTTCCCTGCGGTCTCCGGTCTGTTTGGTAAGCCCACGGTGATCAACAATGTGGAAACCCTCACCAATTTGCCGCCGATCATTGAAAAAGGCGCGGATTGGTATAAAACAATGGGTACCGAGAAATCGCCCGGTGTGAAGATCTTCAGCCTATCGGGCTGCGTGAATAAACCCGGTAATTATGAACTTCCTCTCGGCACCACCTTCCGTGAGTTGATATTTACCCACGGCGGCGGAATACCTGAAGGGCGCAAGATCAAAGCCTTCATGTCAGCCGGTGCCTCCTCCGTCATTGTTCCGGCGGATGACCTGGCCCTGGATACACCCATGGATTACGAATCCACGGTGACCAACCTGAACGCGCCGCTGGGGTCAGCCTCTGTGATCATTCTGGATGATTCGGTCAATATCGCCCAACTGGTGGATAAAACGGTCAATTTCTTCCGGCATGAATCCTGCGGCAAATGCACCCCCTGCCGTGAAGGTACCTACTGGATGAACCACATCACACGGCGTATCGTTGCCGGAAAAGCGGACGCGGATGACATTGCCCTGCTGGATTCAGTCGCCCGCCAGATGCAGGGCAAGTGCCTTTGCGCGCTTGGCGAGTTTTCCACAATGGCGGTCACCTCGGGCATTGAAAAATTCCGTGCTGATTTTGATCAGATGGTACAGAAATAAGAAGGGTTTGCGAGCGAATGCCAAAAGATATCACCCTCACAATTGACGGCCGGCGTGTCACCGCACCCGAAGGCACCATGGTGGTGGACGCGGCCAAACGTATCGGGATCGACATCCCGGTATTTTGCTACCATCCAAAAATGGAACCGGTGGGCATGTGCCGCATGTGCCTGGTGGAGATCGGGCGTCCCACGATCGACCGGGCTACCAATGCTCCCGTCCTGGATGCTGACGGCTCACCCCGCATCCAGTTCGGCGGAAAGCTGGAAACCGCCTGTACCACCCCCATCAGCGAAGGCATGGTGGTGGTGGGCATGACTGATAAGGTCAAGGAAGCCCGCAAGGAAGTGGTTGAATTCCTGCTTACCTCCCACCCACTGGATTGTCCCGTGTGCGACAAAGGCGGCGAATGCCCCCTTCAAAACCTGACCATGGCACATGGTACGGCGGACAGCCGTTACCTGTTTGATGAAAAATCTCATGCGAAAAAGCATGTCCCCCTCGGTGACCTGATCTACCTGGACCGCGAACGCTGCATCCAGTGCGGACGCTGCGTTCGTTTCCAGAAGGATATTGCCGGAGACCCGGTACTCGGTTTCTACAACCGCGGCCGCAAACTGGAGATTATGACCTGCTCCGAACCGGGGTTTGACTCGATCTTCTCCGGTAACACCACCGATATCTGCCCGGTCGGCGCGTTGACTACCTCAGACTTCCGCTTTGGCGCCCGCCCGTGGGAAATGAACAACGCGGCCAGCCTGTGCAACCATTGCCCGGTGGGCTGTAATACCACCATCAACGTACGCCGTGAAGCGAAATCCGGCGGAAATGTGGCCATCAAGCGCATTATGCCCCGCCAGAATGAGGGCGTGAATGAGATCTGGATGTGCGATAAAGGCCGCTTCGCCTATCACTTTGCTGACAGCTCCGACCGCCTGAAATCGCCGTTGGTACGCAAAAGCGATGCTCTGACCGAATCCGGTTGGGATGAAGCGTTGACCCTTGCCGCTGCCAAATTAAAGGAAGCCGGTTCCGGGCTGGTGACTCTGGCCAGCGGACGGCTTTCGAATGAAGACCTGTTCAACCTGCGCAAGCTGACCGAAGCGCAGGGTGGATTATTCATCGGTTACAGCCGCATGGCTGGCGGTGACGTGGTCAACCGCTACGGAATGCAGCCCGGCAGCAACCTGGGCAGCCTGGGTAAAGGCTCCGTTATTGTGGTGGCAGCCTGCGACCTGCATGAAGAAGCCCCCCTCTGGTGGCTGCGGGTGCGCGAGGCTGTAAAACGCGGGGCGCAGCTTATCCTGTTGCACACCCGCGCGAGCCGGCTTGACCTGTCGGCCGCGACCATTCTGACCGTTGCCAACGGTGAAGAGATCAAAACCGTGGATGGGTTGTTATCCGGTGATCTGACGCACACCCTGCGGAACGCGGATAACCTGGTGGTCTTCTACGGAAGTGACGGCCTGGGGCGCGAAGCCACCGGTGAGCTGGCACTGGCCTGCGCCCGCCTGCTGGAAAACAGCGGTCACGCCCGCAACGTAAACAGCGGGTTGATCCCCGTGTGGGAGCGCGGCAATACCCAGGGATTATGGGACAACGGCGCTCTGCCCGCGGACGGGATTGTGGACCGGATTGCCGGCGCGAAAGTATTGCTTATTGCCGGTGCTGACCCCGCCATTGACGATCCGCTGTTCGATCGCGCGCTGGAAAAAAGCGGGTTCGTGATCGTGCAGGAACTATTCAAAACCGCCACGGCGCAAAAAGCGGACGTGGTTTTACCGGTTCTGGCATTCACCGAACGCGAAGGGACGTATACCTCCGGTGAACGGCGCGTGCAGCGCTTCTATCCGGCCGTTCCCGCGCCGGATGGCGCGAGAGCAGATTACGAAATTGCCGCCGCGTTGGGCGCGAAACTTGGTGTGACACTGGAAGCGGACGCGGCTTCACTGGTATTCCAGCAGATGGCCGCTGAAATTCCACAGTACAACAGAGTCTCATACCCGAAAATGGCCGAAACAACCGAACAATGGCCGATCATCGGACGGGCCGATGTGTATTACGGTGGAACGACATACGATAACAAACAGGGGCTGGGCGTTCAATTGCCGCTGCTGCCTCTGGACGGTTTTACCACGGCGCCGAAGATGAAGATTGAACCCCTGCAGCCCGATTCCCATGAGTTGGCTGTGTATCCGTATACCCGCCTGCTGGATACCGGCGTAACGGTCACAAAGTCACCGCTCCTCTCCGCCCGCCTGGCGAAAGCCGATCTGCGCATTAATCCGGTCACCGCGAAGAAGATGTTGCTGGCGCATGACATGCACGTAATGCTGCCGGTGGATGGCGCGGCGTACCCGGTTCGTATCGTGTTGGATGAAAAAGTGCCGGAAGGCACCGCCCTGATACCGCGTTCCGTGGGCGTCCCCATTCATGAACCCCAGGTGGCACAGGTGGTACCCGGACGAGGTCACAATGATTGATGCTGCGTTGATCTGGGAATGGATAATCAAGGCCGTGATCATTCTGTTGGTGATGACTGGCGGATTCGCGTATGTCACCTGGTATGAACGGCGTGCTCTTGCCCGCATGCAGGTCCGTATCGGCCCCAACCGTGTGGGCTGGCAGGGCTTGCTTCAACCGGTGGCCGATGGCATCAAATTGATCTTCAAAGAAGAGTTGATCCCGGAAGGCGCGGACAAGATCATCTTCGTCCTGGCTCCGGTTATCACCGTGATTCCCGCGCTGATCATCACTGCCGTTGTACCATGGGGCACCAGCGTGACCATCGCCGGGCGGGAAATTCCGCTGTATCTGGCGGATATCAATGTAGCCGTACTGTACATTATGTCGGTCACATCGATTTCCATTTACGGCATCACCCTTGCTGGCTGGTCCAGCAACAATAAATACGCCATGCTGGGCGGCCTGCGGGCTACCGCGCAGATGATCAGCTACGAACTGGCACTGGGTATGGCTTTTGTGGGACCCATCCTGTGGGCGGGTTCCATGAGCATGTCGGCAATTGTGGAAGCCCAGAAAAACCTGTGGTTTGTGGTCATCATGCCGCTGGGTTTTGTCATCTATCTGATCGCCAGCCTGGCGGAAGTCAACCGTTCGCCGTTTGATATGCCCGAGGCCGAGCAGGAATTGACCGCCGGTTACCACGTGGAATACTCCGGTATGAAGTTCGCGCTGTTCTTCATGGCGGAATATATCAAGATGATCGCCGTCTCCATGATCGGCGCCACACTTTTCCTGGGTGGGTACCAGGGTCCCTTTGTTGACGTTTTCCCCTGGCTGGGACCTGTCTACCTGTTCATCAAGATCGTGGTGTGGCTGTTCTTCATGATCTGGGTGCGGGCTACTCTGCCACGTTTCCGGTATGACCGGTTGATGGCATTTGGTTGGAAGATACTTGTTCCCCTTTCACTGCTGTATATCGTTATCACGGCAGTACTGCGGTTAGTGGTTGGAGGCTGATCCATGTTTCGCGGATTGTGGACGACATTCAAGTCAATGTTTGAAAAACCGGTGACGATCTCGTACCCCGAGGTCAAACGGCCGGTACGCGAGCGCTTTAAAGGGCGCCACGTGTTGAAGCGCTACGACAATGGTCTGGAGAAATGCATTGGCTGTGCACTGTGCGCCGCCGCCTGCCCGTCAGACGCCATTTTCGTGGAAGCATCTGAAAACACAGATGCCGAACGTTATTCCCCCGGCGAGCGTTACGCCAGTACGTATGAGATCAACATACTGCGCTGCATTTATTGTGGGTTCTGTGAAGATGCCTGTCCTACGGAAGCAATTGTGCTGGGCAAAGAATATGAACTCTCTTTTGTGGATCGCGCGAAAGCCATATACAACAAAGACATACTCCTCGAGCCAGTCCCCCAGGGGGGGAAACCAACCCCGCAGGTGACCGAACCCGGCACGTTTACCCGCTCGGTTCCCGAGATGAAAGATCCCATCGATTAACGAGGCCTGATAGATGACTGGTATTTTGTTCTTTGATTTTGTGGCCGTGATTGTGATCGCCTCCGCGGTCGGCATGTTGATCAGCCGGAATGCCGTGTATGCCGCGTTGTTCCTGGTGCTGAACTTCGCCAGTGTGGCTGTTTTATACGTCACACTGGGCGCGCCGTTCATCGCCATGGCGCAGGTGACGGTGTACGCCGGCGCGATCATGATCCTGTTCCTGTTTGTGATCATGCTGTTGGGTGCCGAAATGCTCCAGGATGAATCCTCCAATATCAAGACCCGTGTTCTGGCAGGGATCCTGGCAGTTGTTTTTCTTGGCGAGCTTACCTGGTTGGTTGTCTTCCAGGCGGGAATGCCGCAGGCTGTACTGACAATGCCGGCAAGCGATTTTGGCAGCCCAACTCAGATCGGCCTGACCCTTTTTAGCAATTACCTCCTGCCATTTGAGATCACGTCATTTATTCTTTTGGTTGCCATTATTGGCGCGATCGTGTTAACCAAGACCGAAAACCCGCTGTACAGGCGGATTCGCCCGGGAAAGGAACAATAGAATGGCGCCCATTTCGTTCTACCTTCTCCTGTCGGTGATCATGTTCTGTATTGGCATCCTGGGTGTATTGATCCGCCGCAACGCGCTGGTGGTTTTCATGTCGCTTGAGATGATGTTCAATGCCGCCAATCTGGTTTTTGTTACCTTTTCACGTCACTATGGTTCTTTGAACGGGGAAATTTCCGTTTTCTTTGTGATGACTGTTGCCGCGGCGGAAGTGGCCATCGGACTGGCGTTGATGGTTGCCATTTTCCACGCGAAACGCAGTATTGATGTTGACCAGATGAATAATCTGAAAGGCTGAGTGGTGAGGCCGTATGCTCTTTAGCGAAACATTTTCCGATCCTACATTCGCGTTGGTCCCCTGGGTGATCTATTTCCCGTTGGCCGGGCTGTTATTGAACCTACTCTTCGGCCGCCGCTGGGGCGAAAAGATGACCGCCCTCACTGCCTGCCTGGCATCCGGTGGTAGTTTTGTCATCTCGGTGCTGTTGATGTTGGCTCTCAGCCGCAACCCCGAAGGCGCGGTATTTACGCTGTTTGAGTGGATACGCACAACGGCTTTCCAGGCGGACTGGGCATTCCGGGTGGATACCCTTTCGGTGACCATGATGCTGGTGGTTTCCGGTGTGGGTACGCTTATCCACATCTATGCCGCCGGCTATATGCACTATGATGTGCGCTTCAATGGCGACCCCGCCCGCTACAGCCGGTTCTTCATCTTCTTCAACCTGTTCATCATGGCGATGATGATCCTGGTATCGGCCAACAATTACCTGGTGCTGTTTGTCGGCTGGGAAGGAGTGGGGTTGTGCTCCTACCTGCTGATCGGCTTCTGGTTTGAAAAAGGCGAAGGCGGCATTGCCAACGCGAAAGCCGCCAAAAAAGCCTTTCTGGTCAACCGCGTAGGCGATTTTGGCCTTCTGATCGCCATGTTCATTCTGTACTGGAATTTCGGCAGCCTGGATTTTGATGTGATTTTCTCACGGGCGCCGCTGCTGGCACAGACCACCCCGGCAATTATGCTGGCGGTAACCCTGTTCATGCTCCTGGGTGTCACCGGTAAATCGGCGCAGCTTCCCCTGTACGTCTGGCTTCCCGACGCCATGGCAGGCCCCACACCGGTCTCCGCGTTGATCCATGCCGCCACCATGGTGACGGCAGGCGTGTACCTGATCGTCCGCTCACATGTGTTGTACTCGGCCGTGCCTGCCGCGCAGACCATCGTAATGTGGGTTGGCGCGCTGACGGCCCTCTTCGCGGCCACCATAGCTGTGGCACAAAATGATATTAAGAAAGTCCTGGCCTATTCCACCATCAGCCAGTTGGGCTTTATGGTTGCGGCCGTTGGAATGGGGGCTTTCACCGCCGGCATGTTCCACCTGACCACCCACGCGTTCTTCAAGGCGCTGCTCTTCCTGGGTGCCGGGTCGGTCATTCTGGGTATGGAAGGCGCGCGGAATATGGATAGTCACCCGCACGGTGAGGAAGCACATGGCGCGCATTTCGATCCTCAGGATATGACTCAGATGGGCGGCCTGCGGAAGAAAATGCCCGTCACCTTCTGGGTATATCTGGCGGGCGCGCTGGCGTTGGCGGGTATCGCCCCTCTGGCTGGTTTCTTCTCGAAAGACGAGATCCTGGCTGCCGCCGGCCATTCAAAATACGCCATTCTGCTTGTCTTGCTGGCCGCGGCATTCCTCACGGCTTTTTATATGGGCCGACAGTTGATCATGGTCTTCTTCGGTAAACCGCGCACAGAAAACGCGGAGCATGCCCGCGAGAATATTCCGTTGATCATCCTGCCTTTGGTCCTGCTGGCTATCCTGAGCGTATTCGGCGGTCTCTTGAACTTCCCCGGAAGCCTGCGCATGGCCGCATGGCTCGAACACACACTGGGCGGGGCAGAGGAGGAAGGCTTCAATGTAGTGATCGCCTCCATCTCTCTGCTGATCGCCCTCACCGGTCTGGTACTTGCCTGGCTGCTTTACCGCCGCGAACCCGTGAGATCGGATGGCAATGATCCGCTGGAAAAAATACTGGGTCCGGTCTACCGCGGAGCGAAAGCCAAATGGCGCGTTGACGAGGCATACCAGTTCCTGTTTGTTAAACAATTGACTGAACTGGCGGATGAATGGGCCGGAACGGTGGACCAGGCGATCATCGATGGCGCGGCTGTTGGACTGGGTTCTCTGACCAAGGCCGTGTCGCACGGCTTTCGCCAACTTCAAAATGGATTTGTCCGTACCTACGCGCTGACAGTTTTCGCGGGTGTGGTATTGATTTTCACCTGGCTGGTGACGCGATGACCAGAACTGACCATGTAAAGGGAATTCTATGATATTCGGAATGCATCCGTTACTACTACTTACGTTCCTGCCTCTCGCCGGCGTTGCCGTCATCGCGCTGCTGAATGGGGAACAAAAAACAGCCATCCGCTGGACGGCACTGGTTACTTCGCTGATCACATTCGCAGTGTCCGTGGTCATCATGTTTGGCATGAATACGCAAAATGCCGGTCTTCTGCTGCTGCGTGTGCCCTGGGTGACCGTGGGCAATATCACCATCAACTTTGAACTGGGGC
>CAYOKC010000004.1:48826-56138 GCA_964404415.1 uncultured Leptolinea sp.
GCTGACCACCCTGCTTTCCGCCATCGCCATCCTCTCCACCTGGACGGCCGTTCAGGAGAACGTCAAAGGGTTCATGATGGTCTTCCTGATGCTGGAAACCGGCATGCTGGGCGTTTTCCAGGCGCTGGACCTGGTGCTCTTTTATATCTTCTGGGAATTCACACTCATCCCCATGTACTTCCTGATCGGGTTGTGGGGCGGCGAGCGGCGGTTATACGCGGCTATTAAATTCGTGCTGTTCACCATGGCTGGATCATTGATAATGCTGCTGGCTATATTATTTATCGGCATTACCGGAAACACCTTCGATTGGATCCAGTTGAGGGATATGTGGGCGGTATTCGCCCCGTATGGTGTCTGGCTCTTCCTGGCTTTCGCTCTGGCTTTTGCCATCAAAGTTCCCATGTTCCCGCTGCATACCTGGTTGCCCGATGCTCACGTGGAAGCCCCCACAGCCGGTTCGGTCATTCTGGCCGGGGTTCTGTTGAAAATGGGCGCGTATGGCTTTCTGCGCTTCAACTTGCCGTTATTCCCGAAAGCTTCCATGGATTTGGCTCCCTGGCTGGCCGGGTTTGCTGTGATGGGCATCATCTATGGCGCGATCACCGCTTTTGCCCAGAAGGATGTCAAGAAACTGGTGGCATATTCATCTGTCAGCCATATGGGATTTGTGATGCTGGGCATTTTTGCCTTCTCTCCCCAGGCGCTCTCAGGCGGCATTCTGCAGATGGTCAACCACGGTATCAGCACCGGCGCGCTTTTCCTGATCGTGGGTATGCTGTATGAGCGCCGTCACACCCGTGACATGGCCGCGTTTGGCGGTCTGTGGAAGGTTATGCCGGTGCTGGCCGGTCTCTCGCTGATCGTCACCCTGTCATCCGCCGGCTTGCCCGGCACCAACGGCTTCATCGGCGAGTTTACCATCCTTCTCGGGTCATTCGGTTCCGGTGTGCTGCGCACTGGTCTGTTTGCCGGATTTGCCGCTACCGGCGTGGTGCTGGCAGCCATCTACCTGTTGACCATGTTCGAAAAAGTCTTCCTCGGTCCGGTATCTGTGGAAGAAAACCTGAATTTGAAGGATCTCTCCCTCCGTGAGATCCTGACACTCACCCCGCTGCTTATACTGATCTTCTGGATCGGTATATATCCCGCGCCGTTTTACGCGTTGATCAACCCCACGGTGGAAAACCTGCTGTACAACGTGCAAATGGCCGCGATGGTATTACCGTAGGAGAGGACGATTATGCCCACACCCAATGATTTCCTTGTCACTCTCCCTGTACTGGTGCTGCTCGCCTGGGCGCTGCTCGTTTTGCTGGCTGACCTGTGGATACCTGAATCCAAAAAGAATCTGACGGCAGTACTGACCGCCGCCGGTCTTGTGGTTTCACTAGCCGTGACGGTGACACAGACCGGAAAATCCGGTTCAGCCTTCAATGGCATGATCATGCTGGATGGTTTTTCAACTACATTATCCATCCTGTTCTTGATCAGTGGTCTGGCGGCTGTCGCGCTGGCGGTTGACTACCTCAAGCGCAACAACGCGGAACGCGGCGAATACTATACTTTGTTGTTGTTTTCCATCGCCGGAATGATGTTGATGGCTTCCGCCAGTGACCTGATCGTTGTATTCCTCGCGCTTGAATTGCTTTCCATCCCGTTGTACGTTCTCGCCGGTTTCTTCCGCCCCAACCTTGCATCCGAAGAAGCCGCGTTGAAGTACTTCCTGATGGGCGCGTTTTCCTCCGCCTTCCTGCTGTTCGGTGTGGCATGGGTTTATGGCGCTACCGGGCACACGGATTTCAAGGGCATCATTGATATGGCAGCCGATGGAAAAGCCAATCCGATCCTTATGCTTGTAGGCGGCGGGTTGATACTCATCGGGCTTGGATTCAAGGTCGGCATTTTCCCGTTCCACTCCTGGGTGCCCGATACCTATCAGGGGTCACCATCGTCTATTGGCGTATTCATGACCGTGGCCACCAAGGCGGCCGGATTCGCCGGTTTGCTGCGCGTTTTCGCGCTGGTCTTCCCGGTTGAGTCCCTTTCCATGGCCAGTGTTTTCTGGGTGTTGTCCGCGGCCAGTATGATCTATGGCAATGTGACTGCCATCGCCCAGACAAACGTCAAACGCATGCTGGCATATTCCAGCATTGCCAATGCCGGGTACATTCTGATGGCTTTTGTGCCTTATGGCGGTGCGGTGATCCTGGAATCGCTCTCTTCCGCCGTGTTCTACCTGCTGGCCTACGCGTTGACGTCATTCTCCATCTGGGCGGTTATGATCGCCATTGAGCCTGCCGGTTCGGATGGCCTGACATTTGAAGATTTCTCCGGTCTCGCGAAGAAACATCCGTGGCTTGGCGGCGCGCTGCTGATCAGCATGCTGTCATTTACCGGCCTACCCCTTACCATGGGTTTCTGGGGTAAGTTCTACCTGTTCAAAACCGCCGTTGACGGCGGTTACAACAGCCTCGCCCTCATCGGTTTATTAACGTCACTGGTCTCTGCGTATTACTACCTGCGGCTGGTGATGTTTGCCTGGTTCAAACCGGGTGAACCCGCGTTACAATCCGGCAAATGGGCGGGTGGTGTGGCGGTTGTAATGGCGGCTGGGGTGCTGCTTCTGAGCCTTTTCCCGAATCCGTTGTTCCAGGCATGCATCAATCTGATGACCATCATCCGCTGACCGCGCGGATGGCGCAAGAAGGTAAAATAAAGGGACGGGCTGTTACAGCCCGTCCCTGATCATTTTGGCCGAAATAATTATTTCATGAAAAAATCTCTGACATCATCCCCGGTGATAACCGCCCTATCTTTCGCGATGTTGACCGCGGTATTCCTGTTCACGGTGTATGCCCGCTTTCCAGTGGAGATCCGGACCATCGGAGCAACCGTGCGTTACAGTTTTGTCACCACATCGATCGGTATTCTGGTTGTTTTCTACCTGATTCTACGATTGCCGGAAAAATGGCGGATCCCCCTGGCTTTCGCGGCTGGTGGCGCGGTTTTCGGCCTGGTGTTGACAGGACTGTGGGCCAGCGGGCAGAGCGAGCCGTATGTAGTCAGCGGATTGATCCCCTACAATGACGCGGCCACCTACTACAACGATGCCAACCGCCTGTTGGACGGTTCGCTGTTGTCTGAAACTTCCTCCCGCCGGCCGCTGGCTATCGGATTTCTCGGCGCGCTGCTCGGGCTGACCGGGCGCAATTTGCAGAACGCGCTGGCTTTTCTGGCATTGCTCGAAGCGGCCGCATGTGTGTATATGATGCTGGAGATCCGCCGCGCGAAGGGGCCACTTGCCGGCGCGGTGACTTTCTGGATCGTCTTCCTATTTGCCCGCCGCTTCATCGGCACCACCATGACCGAATCGCTCGGGCTGGCTTTCGGGGCGCTGTCACTGGCATTCTTTTGCCGCGGGGTAACCCGCCGGTCATTACCGTTTATCCTGGCAGGACTGTTTATGTTAACAACCGCGCTGAACATCCGCGCCGGGGCGTTCTTCATCCTCCCGCTGTTGGTGGTGTGGATCGGGTGGCTTTTCCGCGAAAAAGGGTGGTTCGCGTGGAAACCCGCCGGTCTGGCTGTACTGGTAGTCATCACCGGTTTTGTTGTCAACTCGCTGGTACTGCGCCTGGTAGGCACGTCCGGCGGTATGGCGTTTGGTAACTTCGCGGAATCGCTTTACGGCCTGGCATCCGGCGGGGAACGCTGGTCGTATGTATATACCGAGATCGAAGAAGCACGGACCATGCCCGAGAAAGAGCGCTTTGAACTGATATACCGGAAATCGTTTGAACTGATCCGGCAAAATCCCATGGGAATTGTGAAAGGTTCGCTCCACCAGTGGGGATTGCTGTTCTCAGATACCTGGTTCAGTGTCTATGCCTACGTGGGCGGTGAGAACGCGGAAGGCAACCGGTACATCCACTGGGCACTGTATGCCCTGTGCGTGGTTGGGCTTGTTCAGGCGGTCCGCAAACGCAATGAGCCGCTGTATTCCTTTATCCTGGTCTCTATCGCCGGAATTTTCCTCTCTGTGCCCTTCGTACCGCCCGGTGACGCCCACAAAATGCGTGCCTTCGCTGCTACCATTCCGCTGCTGGCCCTGCTGCCCGCGGCCGGCCTTTCTGAACTCGTCAATATCATCCCGTGGAAATATTTGAAAGAAGTCCCGGGAGACGGCAACATCGGGGCAGGGCTGACTGTGTATTCATTCGCGTTGACCGCCTTTATGGCATTCGCGCCGTTCACTGCCATGAAAACCGCTGTCAAACCTGTGGTCAAACCACCGGTCTGCCTGCCGGGTGAGATCCCGGTCAACGCGCATTACGCCGCGGGTACTTCCGTCAGGTTGATCCGTGAAGAAGTGCTGCAACTGGACTGGCTCCCTGAATTCCATTTCGGCCGGTACAAGGTGTTCATCCATAACCTGCCCAATGACGAATCCATCGCCATCTTAAGCAAGGTGGAACCACCGGCCACATTGATGCTTGGTTATGACATTACCACTGGAAAGCGGGCCTGGATCCTGACGGGAACAGAAAAGATGCCGCAGGAATACGGCATCCTTCAAATATGTGGCAGTTTTAGTGATACAACCGATCCGGATATTCTGCGCTACGGGTTCTATTACCCGCGCGAGATCACTCTCCAGAACTAGCCCGGATTTATTCTTCCGGCGCGGCGGTTGACGGGATGTTCGTGTACGAATCGTCCCGGTCGTAGAACACGCCCCACACACCCAGGCGGGTGGTTTCGGCTGTAAGTGTGGCGGTTTCCACATTCAACCGGGTGGACACTTCCTTGCGCCAGCGTTTCAGGTCGGTATCCCAGTAGTACAGGCTGAGAACCCTGATCTGGCGGTCGGTCAACCCGGTGACATCCGTTTTAACGGTCAACGTATACGGGTTGGCCGGTGTGGCAGCGGTGTCGCCTTTCCAGGCGCTGTTGCGGAAGAATGAGTCGACCTTCACCAGTGTGGGTTCAGGGCCGATGGGGGTGTTGATCGCGGGCAGCGGCTCATGGCGGAAGTCAACCGCTGAACCGAAGGTATCCCCGGGAATCGTCACCTGCACATTATCCACTGTGGATGTGAGTGAACCGCCTTCCGCGGGAATGGAGGTTTCCACCGGAGGGTTGTAGCGCAGTATCAGCAACCCGTACGGATAATCGGCTACGTAAATGTTATAGTCTTTGACCGCCACGTCCCACGCGCCGCCAAAGGTGTTGTAGATGGCCAAAGGCACCGGGTTTTTGGGGTCCGCCACATTGACAATGCGGATGCCGGCGCCCTTTTCACACAGGTACGCCAGGTTGTCTTTGATCACCACCCTGCGCAGGAAATCAGCGGTGGCAAGGGTGGAAAGCGTTTCCGGTTTAGCTGGGTCCGCAAGGTCAACGATTTCCATTCCGCCTGAACCCATGGCGATGTAGGCTTTACCGGCGTAGACAATGACGTTTTCCACCGCGGCGGGTGTCTCAATCGTGCTCACCAACCAGGGTGTTTCCGGTTTGGAGATATCTACTACATGAACGCCTTCTTTGCCGGCAGCCACCAGCGCCAGATTGCCTTCGGCTGAAACCTGGCGCGCGAAGCCATCCAGCGCGAGCTGGCTGATGACAGGCATGTCGTATGGTTTGGTGGTATCCAGCAGCGTGAGACCGTTCAACCCGGTAGTGACGATCAGCGCGTTCCCCGTGAGCGCCATTCCGAAGGCACCGCCATTAATGGGATGGCTGGAGAAGATGGTGGGGGTGGCTACGGTGATATCAAAGACGCGAAGGCCTTTTTCCTGCTGCGCGGCATAGGCATATTGACCATTGACTACCAGATCAAAAATATAGTCTGTGCGGAATTTCTGAAAGAGCTTCAGCGACTCAGGATTTAGATCCACCACACTGAGCGAACTGAATGTGGGATACAGGTAGTTGTCATCCATGGCCAGATTATCCGCCTGGTAATTGGCGCTGGTCACCAGCCCGATGGCATCGGTTGCCGGCTGGAAACGGGCGGAAGACGCATTGGCCGATACCGGAACCGCGGTGGCGGAAAGAAGGATGACTGTCAGTAACAGAAAAAACCGGGTCAAAACGGTGTTTGGTTTCATAGTATTAATTTTACTCCGCTCTATATCTACGTACCATGTTTGTATACTGTCGCAAATAACTTGACAACAGTATGGAATATGTCATAATAGAACATATATACTAATTTCGCACCGGCTGACATGACCCATCTCATTCTGATTCAGACTGACCAGACATTTACCTACCGTCAGATCCCCATCCCTGCGGATCAATTGGCGCGGGATGTGAAGATGGTTGGCGCGCTGCCGGATTATATCAAAGCTGACGATCCGCCCGGTAAACCGTATGTAAAATATGCCGCCCATAGCTGGAATGACTGGGTGGTCTTGATCCCGGTTGAAATCTTTAATGAAGGTAACAACCCCGAACGGTTAACCCGCCGTCAATTGGATGTGTTGATCGGCCTGTCACAGGGGCTGACCGGAAAACAGATTGCCGGCCGCCTGAAGATCTCCCGGCGGTCGGTCAGCCTGCATGTAGCGGGGATCAAAAGCTGCCTTTCCGCCAGCACCCAGGCGGAGTGTGTACAAAAAGCCACCCGGCTGGGAATTATCAACCGGGTGGATAAATGATCAATTTTTCTTCGAAGGCGGTTACGCGCGTCCGAGGCGTTTCCGTTCTTCTTCAATGATACTGGCATCCAGCTTCTTGAAGAGCGGCTGCGGGTTGACGAGTTCCTGCCCGGGGTTCAGTTTGGAAGGTTCCCAGCGTCCGGCCGCGCCATCGGGGTCGTAGCGCAGGGCGGTATGTGTTCCCAGGTCGTCAGTGATGGTGTCAATGAACTGCCTGCCGAAGATCGGGCTTGTGTTGCCAAAGAAGCCGTTCAGGCGTTCGCTGGTGAACGGCAGGAAAGGCGCCAGCATGATCTTTAGCGAGTCAATGGCTTTCAACGCGGTGTAGACTGACCGGGCTGCGGCTGCTTTATCTGTTTTGATGGCAGTCCAGGGAGCGGTCTGGTCAAGATATTTATTTACCTCAGAGGCAAGACGCATCGCTTCCCCAAGCGCGGCACGCAGGCGGACGGCTTCCATTTCCGCAGCCACAGTCTCAAAGCCTTTTTCCACTTGTGCCAGCAGGTCTTTGTCCATAGTGGTCAAATCGCCGGGTTCAGGGACTTTGTTTTCCCAATGCTTGCAGGTGAAGGCCAGCACGCGGTTGGCCAGGTTGCCCCAGGTGGCCACCAGTTCATCGTTGTTGCGGTGGAAGAAATCTTCCCAGT
>CAYOKC010000005.1:0-38316 GCA_964404415.1 uncultured Leptolinea sp.
TACCCCCATTCTGACTAATCCGGCAGACCCGAACAGCCGTATCGCATCGGTTCAATACAAAGACGGCACCCCGGCCACACAGGCCTTTCAGGCTATTCGCCGTGATATCGGCCCCGGGGAAACCATTACAGTTAATATTGATGGTTACACCACATTTCAAGGAATGATCGATTCGTTGATCGCTGTGCGGGACAGCCTGATGGCCAATGACCTTGTCACATTGCGAACTGCCACGGATGACCTCAACACAGCTTTTGACCAGGTAACCCTGGCTACCACGATCAACGGGTCCCGTATTCGCGATATTGATGGCGCGCAGGAACGCATTTCCGAAAGCAATGTTCAGTTGAAGGCTTTGCTTTCTTCCAAAGAAGATGCCAACATGGCGGAAGTCACCGCTGAGCTGGCCAACCAGGAAAATATTTACCAGACTGTGGTGACAATAAGCTCACGCACACAATCTATGGTGAATTTGTTCGAGTCATTGGGTTAAGCGTATAATTTAGTATTCCCACATACCTTGAGACATGGCTGGAGCCGTGTTCTGAAAGGCATCCCAATGCTAGTTCTCACCAGAAAACTGGAAGAAAGTATCGTGATCGGTAAAGATATTACGATCACTATTTTGTCTATCGACAAAGAAAAAGTCAAAATTGGAATTGACGCGCCCCGGGAAATTCCGGTGGTGCGTAAAGAGCTCTTCCAGGCGATCCAGGAACAGACCGCTGTTGCCGAACAACTGGCATCCGCCGGCCAGGCGGATCATTTTGACAGCCTGAGAGATCTTCTGCTTTCTCAAAGCCCGGCGGACGAAGAACACCCCCAGGAATCCGGTAAACCGGATTAGCATGCTGGTTTCTTTATATCTTTTTACGCGGCTTTCATATCTGATTTACTGAAGCCTTTTTTACTATCGGATACAGTTATCTGGAAGAAGTATTTTCTCTCCGGATATTAATATGATGGTAAATGACCCACAGACTGACACCTTGATTGATCGTTCTGAACTACTACGCTTGCGCGAACTCGGTAAATATTATCTGCAGCGCAATTTGATCGCGCAGGCTTTGCAGACGTATTTAACGTTGCTTGAAAAGTATCCGGAGGACGCCTCCACTCTGGTGATCATGGGTGATTCCTACCTTATGGCCGGAGACGCCAACGCGGCGAAACAGATCTATCAGACGGCTTCACACTTACAACCGGACCGGACTGACCTGCGCCAGCGACTGTTGTTGGCCGAAAAAACCGCGGTGCCTGAAACCAGCATCGCCGGCGGATTCCCGCCCCTTCATCCACAGGCAGTAACACGCCTGGCTGAGCGCCTGTCAGGCCATTCGCCGTCTATCGACGATGACCAGATCCGCAGGGCAGCCGATTTGTTGGAGAAAACAGTCCACAGTGATTCTCCGGCCGCGTCGGTTTCGGAACATCTGGATGAAATTGACGCGCTATTACCGGCAATTTTGGAGTTAAATATCCGGCAGGCGAGAACTCAGGGGAAATCTGAACTCGCGGCTAATTTGATAGAGATCCAACAAAACCTGATCAAAGACAAAGCGTCACAGGGTTCCACTGGAACCCTAGAGCAGACCGGTGATGCCTCCCTTCCATCCGGAAAGGTGACGAAAAAAATCATCCTCATCGGTGAATCCTCATCCATTTCCCCACTTCGGTTGCCGATCATCCAGGAAGCACTGGCCCAAAGCGGTGTTGACGTCTATTCCCGTTGGGAAGATATTCCGCTCCCCTGGGAAGGGTTTGACATGGTTATTGCCCATAACCCGCATACCAATCCTTTACTAATGAAAGCACTGGCCGGTTGGGCCGGGGCAGGGAATCCGGTTCTTGTAGATATGGACACCGATTTCCGGATCGTTCATGCCCAGGACGCCTCCGGAGGAGCTTTGAGCGCTGAATCAGCGCAGGACAGACGAAGCTTTCTGGCTGCCCTGCAACTGGCTGACATTATCACATTGCCGTCTACTTCACTGGCGCTGGCCTTCTCCAACGAAGGTTATCAGGCGTATGCCATGCCGGATGGGTGGTCTGGCAGGAACTCTCTCTGGTCAAAACAGGCCGCTCCATCCGCCAGGTTGAACCTGGGAATATATATCGAGCCGGGGCACGTGGACGATGTAGCAGCCATCCGGCGGGTTGTTATTAGATTACTGCGGGAATTTCCCCAGATCCGGCTGGTAGTCAGCGGTGATCCGGATGTTTATTCCCTTTTCAATACGATCGCGGATACCCGCCGGGTTTACCTGCCACCGACAGAACCGGATGATTATCCGTATATGCTGGCACAGGCTGATATCTTCCTTTTCCCGTGTGGAGAAGACGACACGTCAAAATTGGCCGGTGACAGGAAATATATGGAAGTCGGCGCTCGGAAAGCCGTTTGGGTTGGTTCTCCCAACCCGGCTGTTGAGGAATGGAATTCCGGCGGCTTGATCGCCCGGTCGATGGATGACTGGTATACCCATTTGAAAACAATCATTATTGACGCGGATCTGCGTCAGAAACTGGCCCAGGAAGGCTATAACCACGCGTTGACGCGTGAAGCGAAGAATATGGCCCCTCTTTGGGATTCCCTTATCCAGAAAACATTGAATTCCCGAATTCCCAAACCATTCATGAGGGAGGGTAAATGAATTTCGTTTTTGTTTGCCCTGAAGCAGAAGATTTGAAGTGCAGCGTAGACAAACGCTGCGCCGCTCCCGCCAGAGCGATCAACCAGACCGGCCGTTATAACGCCGATCTCATCGGGTGGCGTGATTTCGCCGTAAATTCACCGGATGTGGTTGACCTGCTGGAAAACAGCGACTACATCATCATTCACCGCGGGCTCTGGTCACCACTGCTGACACGTATTCAACACTGGAAAGCCCGTGACAAAACGATCATCGCGGATTTTGTGGACGCCTATCAATTAATGAACGATGAAGAATTGACGGATGTCCACGACCTCGAAGTCAACGGGGGGCTGCAGGCCGGTGATCAGACGGATAAAAATACTCCGTATTTAACCCAGTTGAAGTGGGTGCTTCAATCCATGCATGGTGCCACAACGCCATCACAGCGCTTATGTGACGATTGGAATCCCTACACGCGCACTTTGGTTCTTCCTGATTTTCTTGACCTTGACCGCTTGAATCTCATCATCCCCCAGGAACATGAAGGCGTGACCCTGGGTTGGCGTGGGACCGTCCGTCAATTGAGTTCCATGAAAAAAAGCGGCATTTTGATGGCGCTGGAAGCATTATTCCAGATGCGGACAAACGCGAAGATCATGTTTTCGTTGGATCATCCCGAGGCGATCGGACCTCTAAATCTCCCTGCCAGACAGGTAGAGATTATGGGTTGGAATGACCAGGGCGGTTGGTACCGTCAGCTTGGCCGCATTGATATCGGGCTTTCCCCGATGGTTGGGGATATGGAGCAGCGCAGCGGGTGCACTTCTATTCTGGAATTTATGGCATTGAAGATTCCGTGGATAGCCAGCCAGGGACCCGCCGTGTACGACTATCAAAGTTATGGTTGGATTGTAGAAAACACGCCGGAGAGTTGGCTTAAAGCCGCTGTGGAAACAGTGGATTACCTGAATGATTATCGGGCGGAAGCCGCGGTGGCTCCGTATTTATATGCCATCAGCAAGAGCCTGGAAGAAAACGTTCAGACCATTGTAGATACCTATGTGCGCCTGGGAAGCCTTTATTCCACCCGCCCGTTGAACCACACCGCGCCGAAGCCATCCGGACGATTGATACTGAAGGAAGACCAGGGGCTGGACAAATGAAAAAAGAAAACCCGCAACAGGTTTTGCACAAGATCCAGACTCTTATGCTGGAAGAGAACTGGCAACAGGCGTTGGATGCTTTGAACAAGGTGGACCAGAAATCAGCCGACACACCTGCCTTTCTTACCGCCAAAGGTGACTGTCACCTGCATCTCGAACATCCTGAAGAGGCAATCCCTTTCTTCACTAAAGTAACTGAAATACAACCCGGGTCAGTGGAAGCCTGGAATAATCTTGGTGTGGCTTTTATGTTCGCTCAGGATTTTGCCAGTGCTGAAAAGACATATCTTGAGGCTCTGCAATTCCAGCCTGATAATCTGGCGACCTTAAAAAACCTGGCTTTTTTGCTGTACCAGCAGGAGGATCGTGTCGGTGAAGCAGCCACTTTGTTGGCAAGCCTTATCCGGAGACACCCTTCCGATTGCGAGTCATTATATTTAATGGGATTGTGTTATCAACAGGGTGGGCAATCTGACTCTGCGCGGGTGTGTTTTGAACAAATGCTAAGCTATCAACCTGATTCTGCACTCGCCAAAGAAGCTCTGAACGCACTACAATCAGAATAGAATTTGTGCTGCTGGTTTATAATCATAGTATTCAACAACAGGTAGAGAGATTATGTCGCCTATTCCCAGAATGCAACCAACAATGCCGGCAAAGAACGGTTCCGGTAACGGAGAAAAAAATAACGCGTATGAACCTAAAATGGTTCACGTTCCAGCCGGCCCATTCTGGATGGGAAGCTCAGAAGACCATGTGATCATGCTGGTTCAAAATGAAGACTGGGCGCATGAATGGTATGAAGACGGGCTTTTTAGAATTGAACAGCCCTGTACCCAGGTGATGAGCCATGCGTTTGAAATCGGGCAAACACCTGTTACCAATTTTGAATACTTTCAGTTTGTGTGGAAAACGGGTTACCGGGTTCCCAAAGGCTGGCAGGGCTTTAAATATGCCGAGGGTATGGAGTTTCTCCCGGTGGTAAATGTTAGTAAAAAAGATGCGGAAAACTATTGCGCCTGGTTAAGCGAGATGACCGGCAAGAAATTCCGGCTGCCCACCGAAGGGGAATGGGAACGGGCTGCTTCGGGCACGGATGGCCGCATTTATCCCTGGGGTGACGAATTTGACCCCTGGCGCTGCAACACAAAAGACAGCGGTAAAGGCGCGCCAACACCTGTCGGTTCATACTCGCCGGCCGGTGACAGCCCGGTGGGCGCTGTGGATATGGCGGGCAATGTGTATGAGTGGACCAGTGATGTAATGTTGCCATACCCGTATGGCGAAGTTCCCCCTACACCTCCAAAAGAGATACGCTATGTGGTGCGCGGCGGCGCGTGGTACTACAGTCACCGCTTGGCGCGCTGCCAGAGCCGTGAAGGGCAGCTGGCGGAACACATATCCGCCGCGGTCGGGTTCAGGGTTGCGCGGTCGGTGGAATAATATACCTGTCAATTGGCATGTTTTACCGTCGCAGAAAAATTGTGGAACCGATAATTTTTCTTGCTGCATTGCTTTAATGCGATTAATGAACCTGTGAGGATAAATTGGGTGAAAAAGTAACAAACCAGGTTGATATTTCTTCCAAAAACACTCCTGTTTAAAATAGCGGTAATGAGTATCGCGAATTATTGATGGGGTGCGGCTCCAGTACCGTAAAGAAGATATCGGTTCAGGGGCATGAAGAATTTTCCCATCTAACCAGATTGGATAATAACCCTGACCATAATCCTGATGTTGTCTGGGATCTCAGGGTGCATCCTTTGTCATTTGAAGACAACACGTTTGACGAGATTCACGCTTATGAAGTGCTGGAGCACCTGGCTCAACAGGGTGACTACAAATTCTTCTTCGCAGAGTTCTCGGAGTACTGGAGAATCTTATAAAACCGCGGATTGTTTTTCCTGACGATACCTGAAAGAAACTCTGTTTGGGCGCTCGGAGATCCGTCACATACCCGGATCATCCAAGTGGAAAATTTTGTTTACCTTGACCAGGATTCATATACTAAACAGGTGGGAACAACAGCCATTAGCGACTTCCGGTATATGTACAAAGCCAACTTTAAACGCGGATTTACTGAAGTTAAAAATGAAACATTGGCCGTTGTTCTGCAGGCAATAAAATAATAATCTTATGAAGCGAAAAAAATAGAAGCATTAGTTTATTACTGATCTAGAAGCTCTCTGAAAATAGGATTCTCGAGGTCTTTGGCTGATAATCGTGAAAGTAACGGTTGGGCCGTATCCCGGGCTTCTTTATTTTTCCCCAGTTTGAACTGTGAGAGCGCCAGAATGGCGATACTGACCGGTTCATGGTCTCCCTGCGCAGCTGCGAGCAGACATGTTTTCTCCGCCTGAGCATAATCACCAGTGGCAAAGAAATAATCGGTCATCGCATTCAACACATAGAGTGATTGAGGGGCCAACCGCCATGCCTGGGCAATGGCACTCCAGGCAGTGGAGAAATCTTTCAACTTCAGACACATATTGGCGAAATTTGTGTAACGTATAGGGTCAATGGGGCATTTTTGTATCTGATCAGCTAAAAATGATCGGGCTTCAACGATCTTTCCTTCTGTTATAAGGTTGTTTCCGATCCCCATTTCCTTCTTGAATTCAATTACTTCCGGCCGGGGATGTACTTCAATTACTGCCTGAGTTTTGAACTCTGGCAATAATACTCTGCTGGCAGCCTGGTGCAACCTTTCGGTCAATTTCGAGCGATTTTTACCAATAGACTTTTTCCATTCGCGTTCCGTCATTTGACCGTTGGAAAGGATTTTTTTTAGAAGCATGAAGATACGGTCATCCACGATGCTGGAGTAAGAATTAATCTGCGTCCATCGCGAATCGGTATACGCAATACCTGCTCCGCCGCCGCGTTTCATCTTTTCTTCCCATTCTTGCTATGACCGGGTGAAATAATGATTGAGCTGAATGCCGTCAATATGGCAGGGGAATTCCTGTGAATCCACACGGAAACCCTTCTCATTAACACAAAACCAACCTTCTTTAAACAGGAAGGAATGGGGTGAGATCGGGTAAACCACTCTGGCTGGCTGCACAATCATTTTTACCAGCCGGTTTCGTGAGAACCGGTTGGGAGTGCGACGGGTATACGCGGCAATCTGTCCACTTTCCGGGCGCTTGATTGCACCATTACTGCCGAAGAACAATGAACGAACCATCAACCCGGCATAAGCTATGTAGCGATTAGGAAAATCTTTCAGAGATAAGGCGGAAACCGGGACCAGGTATTTATCTGTGTCGATGAACCCGATCCAGGTTGACAAAGATCCATAAATCTGGCCTCAGTGGTCATAGGAATGTATCTGCTTGGCCCGCCTTTGATGGAATGTACGGTTACTTTGCCAACTTCAATATATCCCCTAAGTGAATCGGCAAGGGGAATATTGCTTTCGTTGTCATATATCCAAAAATGTTCCACTTCCAGCCGATCTCTTTAATCCAACCTATCCTGGAGGTAGGTGTTTTCATTTTTCTCTATCAGACATAACTAGAGTAGCATAAATTTAATGTAATACAGGAAGTTCTTGTGAACCTTCAGGCATTAGAAAAACATTTACGTGAAATTTATCTGTATAGCCAAAAAAACCTTCAGTTTATGAACCGAGTGACGATAATCTTATGTAGAAGAACGTAAGAAATTATCAAGGAGGCGTTATCACAAATAAGACTCCAAAGATATTTTGAAAAGCGCGAAATGGTTATCAGGGTTCCAGGCCTAACGCGAGAAATAAAAAAAAACGGGACCCAAATTCCCAAAAGTTGGGGGAAGGACCCCCCGACGAACCATAAACATGGAGGTTTATAATGGCTAATCAAGATGTAACTCGTATCGCTTCAAATATCGGTGCTTTGAATTCATTGTGGGCGTTGACAACTGTCAACAACAAACTGGGTGTTGCCCAGACACGGTTGTCCACCGGTAAACGTATCAATTCCGCCGCTGATGATCCCGCTGGATTGACCATCGCCACCAAATTGAACTCCCGCAGCGAAGGTTTGAAAGTTGCTTTGAGCAATATTGGCGATGCCAAGAACCTGCTGGCCGTTGCTGAAGCCGGCGTCAGCCGCATCACCGATATCATGGTCCAGATGAAGAACAAAGCCAGCCAGGCTGCTTCAGATACCATGGGCGCCAATGAGCGCGCGGCCATCCAGAAACAGTTAAATGCTTATGCAGAACAGATCGATGACATTGTCAAGCAGACAGCGTGGAACGGCAATGAACTGATCAGTGGTCAGTACTCAACCACCAAACTGTCATTCCAGACTGGTGCCGACTGGCAGGATATCACCGACGTCAATGGTTTGACGAACCTTTCTGCCACAGATACCAACAGCACCTTCTCAACCAACAGCCTTGGCATTGCCACTAAAACAGCCGACGCCTTGGCAACCGTCTCCGCCAGCAACAATGGTATCACGTTGACCGGTGCCACTCCGTCCAACACGGCTTCGAACGCGAACCTGTCCCTTCTGTCAACCGGTTCTTACACCATGCGTATCACCACGCTGGCTGATGGTGGCGGCAGTACCGATCGGGTTGAACTACTGGATGCTTCCGGCAATGCCATGCTGATTTCTGCTGATGGTTCGGGAACCGGCAATGTCGCCAAAGCGGCGCTCGTGAATCTGGATGCTGCCACTAGTTTCGACTTTGGCAATGGCCTGTCAGTTTCCTTTGCAGCCAAAGGCGATAATGCATTAACTCAGGAAAGCACTATCAACTTCACTGCTGCCGGCACCTATACAGTTGAGCAGCAGGGTGAGAGCGGCGGCGCGCTGGTTACAGCCAGTGACTACCGCAACCTGATGCACTACCTGGAAGGTAAACTGGATACCGTCAATGGCGTAATGGCCACCATCGGTGCCTTCACCGGCCGCCTTGAATTCAAGGAAGATCAGGTTTCCGCTGCCCAGATCAACGTGGAAGCTTCCTACAACCGGATTATGAACGCCAACATGGCGGAAGAACAGGTGAATTCGAGCAAGTTCCAGATCCTGCAGCAGACGGCTATTGCCATGCTGGCTCAGGCGAACCAGGCTCCTGCTTCCCTGCTGTCCCTCTTCCAATAATCCGTTGAACACAGTATCCTTTAGTAATCAGTAACCACCCCCGGGGGGAGCCGAATACCGGCTCCCCCCAAAGTGCAACAAACTGTACGCCGCGGAGGCGAAAATGGCAAGCTCAATTTCTTCCACTTCAAAATCAGGCATTGAAAACCTGGATTCTTATTATCAGAATCTGGTCAACTACACCCTGACACAGGAAAAGCAGCCGCTCACCCGCCTGTCTACCCAGAAAGATTCCATCACGGTAAAAAAAGCCGCGTACACTGATCTAAAAACAAAATTTGACACACTTCAAACGGCAATCAACAAACTACGCAGTTCCAACACAACGTACGGGCTGGAACCAGGACGGACAGTTGCTGTATCTCCCTTAACCTCAAGCACCACGGTGGCAATGGCTACAGTGGGTTCTACCGCATCTGCCGGAACATATAAATTGTCAGTAACCTCGCTGGCTACGGCACATGAGGTCCGGTCCAACCGCCAGACGTATTCGAATCAGGCGCTTGGTTTGACTGGTACTTTTGTAATTGGCGGCGCGGCACAGCGCAGCGCTTCGGTTACCACTCCTCTTGAAAACACGATCTCGTCAATCAATTCTGACGGGACTACTACTGTTATATCCGGTCAAAAAGAATTTGGCACGGGTTCGTATTATATTGAAACCCGCAATGATGTTACTGCTGGCTGGCAATTCCGAGTTGTTGACGCTGAAGGAAATACGCAGAGTATTCAAGAAGGTACAACAGGTGAATTTACATCCACATGGCAGAATATTCCTACTGGCGGCGGTCAGTATGATACCGGCCGTGGTATGACGGTAACATTCAGTGCTGATTCCAGCCACTACACAGCAGCAAATATGGGAACAGGTGCATTCAAGCTTGCTTACACAGCCAAAGGCGCAACTATCAATGTAACCAGCGATATGAGCCTCACAGATATCAAAGCTGAGATTAACGGCGGTTCATTCGGCGCAGGTAATGAAGTTGTTGCATCCATCATCGATAATTATCTGGTATTGAGGAACGAATCTTCCGGTACCAATCATGTAATGCAGGCAACAGATACAACCAATGGAGTACTCTCATCCCTCGGTGTTTTAACAGGTGGAGTATTGAATACCAAGGTAACCGCCAAAGATGCATATTTTTCCATTAATGATATGGAAATGGTGCGCAGTTCAAATACCGGTTTGACCAATGTTGTAGAAGGCATGACTCTTAACCTGGCCTCTGATGCAGAAGGTAAGAGTGCAAACCTGGTAGTAAAAAGTGACACTACCACCTCTCTGGCCGCAATAAATTCTTTCTTAAGTGCATTCAACGAACTCACAAAATATGTGCGCACCAATACAGCCACCACTAAGAATGCTGATAATACCTATACCCGGGGCTCACTTGCCGGTGAATCTGGTGTGCGCTACGTAGGCAATGAACTGGTTACCCTGATGGGGCAGGATTATACTAACTCGGGAATTTATAAAAATTTGTCTGAGATCGGTGTATCCCTGAATTCTGATCTTTCCGCCACCATATCCGATTCTTCTGCCATGTCTACAGCATTAAACTCACATTTTGATGACGTAGCCAAGTTAATGGATTCTCTAATGGAATCCATGGCAGAGAAAGTGGATACATACGCGGGATCGAATGGGTACGTTAATAGCAGCATCACAAGTGCTGAAAGTACAATCACCAGTCTGACCAGCCGAATCACTACGTTGAACGAGCGTCTCTCACGGCGTGAGGTTTCCCTCGTGAAATATTACGCAGATTACCAGGCTCAGATGGAAACCTTCATGAACCAGTCAAAGATTAATACAGCTTTGTACGGGTAGGTTGGAGGATGTTGTCAAATTTGTGCAGTACCGTCCCCGACAGGGAAGTCGGGGCGTTAGGAAAAGGAAGGAACCATGTCTGATCCTACAATTTCCTCCCTTGGCCGGGCAGCCGTTGAACTGACCGGCAGCCTTAACTCTCCAAAGCAGGAGAAGAAGCCGGCCTCGGCATCAAGCCAACCGGTGAAAGCAAGCCAGGCAGCCAGCGCTTATGCTCAAACCCGGCTACAGTTCCAGGTGGATTCAAAAACCAACGACGTCATCATCTTGATCAGGGATAAGGATTCGGACAAAATCGTTCGGACCATACCCGCAGAAGCCATAAAAGATCTCCCACCCGGTCAGATCCTGCAGAAGTCAGGTTGAGGCAGCAAGAGGCTGTCTCACAAAGGACAGCCTCTTGCTATTCTTACCAGCCTTCGTGTAAAAGATAGCCCTGCCGCACGCGGTTACTTTATTGTGGATAGAATGTTAATCATACTGATTGAGTACCAGTAATAACCTGTATCAATTTAAATAAATACCCTAAAGTTTTTTTATATTCTGCCGATAATCCAAACAGAAGTAAGAGTTGGATTTCAAGTCATCAATCAATATGGTTGGTGCACCCGGAAAAGAATTCCGGGGTGGGAAAGGCAGGATGCCATGTCAAACACAATTTCAAATCCAGTTGGACGCGCCGGGATGGAACTGATTGGTTCCATGAAAAAAACCGAAACCAAAGAGCGCCCTGCAATCAAACAGCAGGAAGCCCGGGCGGCTTATGGTAAGAATGTGGCCGGTAATAATACGAGCCTGCAGTTCCGTGTCGATGAAAAAACAAATCAGGTGACTATCTTGATAAAAGATAAGGAATCTGACAAAGTCATCCGTACAATTCCGCCGGAAGCCATCAAAGATATTCCCACCGGCCAATTGATGGAATATTCCACCTGATCCAGGTTAATGGTTGAAACTTCGCCGGCAGGGCTGCACACAGCCCTGCTTTTATTTTAAGTTCATTTCTTTATTCCTCTTTAACGCAAGAATTCCATAAATCGACCGATATTAATAATATCTCCGGTCAAGGAGGACCGGTATTGGCAGAAAGGATCTCTGCCGAAACAGAAAGGATGGATCCTATGTCTGAATTCTATATTTACCCAGTTGGTTCCGCGGGCAGTGATTATGCCCGGTCGTCTGCACCGGGCATGGAATCTCACCGGCGTCAGGATATCAAATCTCCTGTTCCGGTGTACTCTTTTCCCGGAAATACCAGGCTGGTTTTTAAAGTGGATGAAACCAGCCACGAGATCGTTGTGATGATTGTTGATGAAACGTCGTCGGAAGTCATCCGCACCGTACCCGGCGACGCCATGAAAGACCTGCCTTCGGGTGGTTTGATCCAGAAAAACGCTTGAGATCTTTATGCCAATTTTACGGGTAAAACCTTCAGGCTTTTAGTGTTTTGCCGAATATAAAATGTGTAACAGAATTATTCAGGAGGTTCTGATCCATGTACAATCAAAGCCAGGCTTACCGGAAACAGGAAGTACTCAACGCCACACCATTGCATTTGGTCATCATGGCCTATGATCTGGCTATCCGGTCATGCGATCAAAAAGATATGGTGACAGCTTTGAAAGCCGTCACAGCTTTGAGAGACGCGTTGGATTTCAACTATGCTGAAATCGCGATGAACCTTCTGTCTCTGTACAACTGGTGCCTCGATTGTATTCGCAAAGAAGAATACGCTCAGGCAAAGTCAACACTTTTTGAATTACGGGAAGCATGGGTCACCATTGAAAACGAGATGAATGCTCCCCGCCGTCCGCAAACTCAGGTAGGCGTATCACTGGCTGCTCGCACAGCCTGATAATCACACAGCAACTGAAGTAAACCAATCTATTCGCTCTGGAAAACCGTCAGTGGGGGCAAACTGGCGGGATTTCCGATTCTTAACTGTATTTCACGCGATTTTTACAGCTCATTCATT
Source organism: uncultured Leptolinea sp. (assembly GCA_964404415.1). Classification (GTDB taxonomy): domain Bacteria; phylum Chloroflexota; class Anaerolineae; order Anaerolineales; family Anaerolineaceae; genus Leptolinea. Next base: position 12,717 of record CAYOKC010000005.1, read on the forward strand.
TTGTTTTTACTGCCCATCAATCCCACGCATGTTAACCTATTCTCAGAGCGAATAAACGGGTTGCCCGTGCTATTTAACGATTATCGGAGAATCATTATGAGTTTTTGGACCAGTTTGCGGATCAGTTCGACAGCGCTTTTCGCGCAGCGCCTGCGCCTGGATACGATCTCCAACAATGTGGCCAATGCTGAAACCACAAAAACCGAAACCGGAGAAGCCTACCAGCGCAAGGATGTGGTTCTTCAGGCGAATAACCGGGTTCCTTTTCTGGCCAATCTGATGTTGACCAACCGGAGCATCGGAGAAAAAGCGCTAAACCTGCAGGGTGTGAAGGTTGCTGAGATCAGAACCGATGAAACCCCGGGTACGACGGTATTCGAACCCACCAACCCCAACGCGGATGAAGAAGGCTATGTCACATACCCGAATGTTGACCTGGTGGTTGAAATGACCAATATGTTGTCCGCCACCCGTTCCTACGAAGCCAACCTCTCTATGGTTGACGCGGCCAAGTCAATGGCAAACCGGGCCATTGAAATCGGCCGGTAGCCATCCTCTAATATCGAGATAAAACGGAGAGCCCTCCATGAACATTCAAGGCATTAATTCAACTTTAGCCTCACAGGTTACTTCTTCTTCAAGAGTAAACAAACAGGACACCATTAAAGAAGTAGGCAAGTCATTTGACAGCCTGCTTCAGAGCCTGAATCAAACGCAACAAACCAGTGACGACTTGATGTCGAAACTGGCAGCCGGTGAAGATGTGGATATTCACCAGGTGATGATCGCCGCCGATCAGGCGGATATCAGTTTCAAGATTGCCATCGGCATCCGTGACAAACTGGTTGACGCCTATAAAGAAATCTCCCGGATGAGTGTGTAGTTTTCTTCTTTTTTTCTGATCAAGGAATTATTCTATGCTTGCAAAAATCACCACTCAGGCAACCGACTTTTGGGATAAACAAAAACCCACCCAGCGTGTCATCTTGATCGCTGCGGTTGTGCTGGTTGTAGTTTTGGTCCCGGTGATGATCACCTGGGCAACCCAGCCGACATACGCCGTGGCTTACAGCGGTTTGGAAGAAACAGACGCCGGCGCCATTGTTGAACAGTTAAAAACGATGGGTGTCAGTTATAAACTGGAAGGGACGACGATCCTGGTTCAGTCTGACAAACTCTACGACGTCCGTCTGCAAATCGCGAATGCCGGTCTGCCCAAAGGGAGCAGCGCCGGTTATGAACTGTTTGACAAAAACTCCCTTGGGATGACGGAATTCACCCAGCGCATTACCTACCAGCGGGCGATCGAAGGCGAACTGGAACGCACCATTGGCAGCCTGGACTCTGTTCAGGCAGTTCGCGTTCACATCGTCACACCGGAAAAAACCCTGTTGGCATCCGATCAGGCTCCTACCACCGCTTCCATCACCATACAGGAAAAACCCGGCCGTCAACTGGATGCCGGGCAGATCCGGGCCATCACATACATGACCGCAAACGCGGTTGAAGGACTTACCCCTGAGAATGTGGTCGTGGTGGATACCAACGGTGTTGTACTGGCATCCGGAACCAGCGATGGTACATCCGGGTCCATCTCACAGGTTGACAGCCGCCGCGCGGCGGAAATGGCCGCGGCCGGCGATGTGCAGAAAAAAGTGAAAGCATTGCTCGATACCGCTCTTGGGCCGAACAAGTCAGTTGTTCAGGCTTCCGTTCGTTTGGACTGGAGCGATCAGGAGATCACCACCACCACCTTCCAGCCCACACCCAACGCGATCCGCAGTTCACAAAAGACTACAGAAAGCTATACGCTTGATAGCACTGGAACAGGCGGCGTGGCCGGAGCCGCGGCAAACCTGCCGACACCGGTTGAGGGAACAACCACCACAACCGGATCGCCCACTCTGTATGAGCGGGCGGAAGAGACCATAAATTATGAAGTGGCGCAGGTGGAAAACCGCCAGATCATTAAACCCGGCATGGTGGATAACATCAGCCTGTCTGTTCTGGTAGATGGGATTGAAGATCAACAACAACTGCAAACCTTACAGACGGCCATCGCGGCAGCGGCCGGTATTGACCAGGAACGCGGCGATCAGATTTCGGTTCAATCGCTCGCCTTTGACCAGACGTATAAAGAGGCACAGACAGAAGAAATCGCTGTGGCTGACCGCACCCGCATTATCACCCTGGTGGCGGAAATCTTAGGTGGATTGCTGTTGCTGGCTGCGCTGTTCTGGTACATCAGCCGTTTGTTGAAGAACCTGAAGGTGGCATCTGTGAGCGTTTGGGAACCCGTATTGAAACCGGCCCCTGAATTGACAGGAATGGCTGGAGGAGGATATGAATTGGCTGCGTCAGCTGCCGGGCAACAACCGGCTCCAGGACTTTCGGCCGCGGCTGCCAAAAGTAGCAACCTGCTGCAGGAAGCCACTGCCCGTATTTCACCCAAAACCACCACAGCGGAAGAACAGAAGATGCAGGCGCTTATCTCCCGCCTGGCTGAAGATAACCCTGCCAGTGTGGCAGATGTGATCCAGATGTGGTTGAACCAGGATAAGAAGAATGGCTGATCAACTGGCTTCAGGCGGTCAGATCTCCGGGCTTGAGAAAGCAACAGCCCTGTTGCTTTCCCTGGGAGTGGAAACCTCGTCCAGAGTGCTTCAATACCTTGGAGAGGCAGAGATGGAGCGCTTACTGCTGACCATCAGCGAAAGCGGTTCCGTTCCCACCGATACCCGCCAGACCGCGCTCGAAGAAGCCTACGCGCTTTGCATATCCGGTGTTGACCTGGTGGGGGGCGGTACCGAGTACACCCGGCAATTGCTGGCCCGGGCGGTAGGTCCGCGCCGCGGCGCTGAAATTCTGGAACGCATTTCCGCCCGCCAGCAGATTTCATCATTTGAAATGCTGCGAAACGCCGATACCGGTCAGGTGGCGATTATGCTCCAGGATGAACATCCGCAAACCATCGCCCTGGTTCTTTCTTATCTTGAGGCCAAACTGGCGGCGGATATTCTCACCAACCTGCCGACCGACCTGCAAATTGAAGTCACCCTGCGGCTGGCCCGTATGGACCGCGTATCTCCGCAGGTGGTACAGGTGGTGGAGCGCAACTTGAAGCAGAAGCTCTCCGGTGTGCTTTCGGCCGCCGATTTCCGCGCCACGGGCGGTGTCAATTTCCTGGTCAAAATGATGAACCAGGTGGACCGCGATGTTCAGAAACGTATTTTTGAGGCCATGGAACCCACCGACCCCAAACTGGTTGAAGAGATCCGGGCTTCATTATTCACCTTTGATGATCTGGCGGCCATGGATGACCGTACAATGCAGCGGGTTTTGCGTGAAGTCAATAAGAACGATCTGGCTCTCTCATTGAAAGGCGCTCCTGAGAAATTGAAGGAACTTGTTTTCCGCAATCTTTCTGAACGTGCTCGTGACAGCCTTAAAGAAGAAATTGAAATTCTCGGACCCCAATTGGCCAAGGATGTGTATGCCTCCCAACGCAAGATCATTGAACTGGTGCGGGCTCTTGAAGAAGCCGGCGAAATTGTGATCGTTGGGTCAGGTGGAGGCTCGGGCGATGCCGTCATCATCTAGGGTGATCAAAGTCGCTGATGTATCAGCGGTCAATCCACTCAAACTTTCGGGATTGGCAGAATTCTCTGCGGATACCACCCGGGAACAACCGGTTCATGAAGACCATCATGCGGAAGGTACTGGAACTCAAAAAAGTGGTTTTTCCGCGGATGTCACCTGGTCAACGGGAAAGATGACAGGCGCCAATAAAGAAAAACCGCACATGCCTGTGCGTTCATGGGTAGTGGGTGATTTTCAAAAAGAATCCGGCAAATCTGCAGATACACGGCCGGAACAGGCAGTAGCCGCGACAGTGGAAGTGGAAGATTACTCATACCTGATCGATGAAGCAAAAGCGAAAGCCGATGAGATCATTGCCGAAGCAGGGAACAATGCCAATGCCATACTGGCTCAGGCAAACACAGAAGCCGAAGCGATCAAGCAAAAAGCTTTTACCGAAGGAATGACTTCCGCGCGAAATGAAATGTCACAGACGATCCACCAGGTTACCCGGATTTTCCAGGAAACCCAACTCTGGCAGGAACAGGTAATGCGGCAGAGCCAGGCGCGGATCATCGAGATGGTAATGGCAATCGGTAAGAAATTATTTTCCGGCGGTTTTGAATTGCCGGCGGAATTGCTTGACCAGATCGTCAGCCGGGCGATCAATGAAGCCAGCCGGCTGGGAAATCTGCGGGTTTATCTGCATCCGGAAGATGCCAAATTACTGGTCAATTTATGGCAGGAATCAGAGCTTACCCTGAACGGGCAGCAAATCCAGATCGTATCCAGCCAGAATATTTCACGCGGCGGCTGCTTTATTGACGGCGAATTCGGGGTTCTGGATGGCCGCGTGGAAGAACAGTTCGACCAGATCAACAGATCGATAAAAACGGCCGAATCAAACCTGGAGGTTGAGGAATGAAGCAAGCCTCACCGGTTGATCTGTCACCATTTGCGCGTTCTCTGGATAACTGCGCCACGCTGCGCGTATCCGGCCGTGTGGTGCAGGTGATCGGCCTGACGATTGAAGCCGTCGGACTCGACTGCCAGATCGGTGAAGTGTGTGAAATTCGCGCTAGAACCGGAGAAAAAATTCTCTCCGAAGTGGTAGGCTTCCGCAACAGCACAACCCTACTGATGCCGTTGGGAGATATGGAAGGAATTCAACCCGACAGCTCGATCTACCCCCAGAAGACTGTTTTACAGGCTCCGGTGGGACGGCATCTATTGGGACGTGTTCTTGACGGTCTTGGTGAACCGATTGATGGCGGTGGACCGTTGGGTGAAATTGAAACACGGCCGATCAACAATTCCGCGCCGCACCCCATGGAACGCCAGATCATCACTGAACCTCTGGTGACCGGAGTGCGGGCTATTGATGGTTTCCTGACCTGCGGTAAGGGTCAACGTATGGGTATTTTCGCCGGTTCCGGCGTGGGTAAAAGCACCCTGATGGGTTCCATAGCCCGCAGTTCAAGATCGGATGTTTCTGTTATCGCGCTGATCGGTGAACGCGGACGTGAAGTGCGCGATTTCGTTGAAGGCGATCTGGGCAAGGAAGGTTTGGAACGTTCGGTTGTGGTGGTCTCCACATCAGATAAGCCGGCGTTGATGCGTTTGAAAGCAGCGTACGTGGCTATGACCATTGCCGAGGATTTCCGTGACCAGGGTATGGATGTGACCTTCCTGATGGACTCCGTCACCCGCTTTGCCATGGCGCAGCGCGAAGTCGGCCTGGCTATTGGTGAACCGCCTGCCAGCCGTGGATATACACCATCAGTGTTCGCTCTTCTGCCAAAGTTGCTGGAACGTGCCGGCACAGGGCAGCGCGGCTCCATCACCGGATATTTCACCGTATTGGTGGAAGGTGATGATTTCAACGAACCCATCTGCGATGCCGTCCGCTCCATCCTTGACGGTCATATCATTCTCAGCCGCCAACTGGCAACCCGTAACCATTACCCGGCTATCGATGTGCTGGGCAGTATCTCCAGGGTTATGCCGCATATCACCAGCAAAGAACACCGGAGCTGGGCGGCCAAAGCCCGCCGGCTGCTGGCAACGTATGAGAAGGCACGCGATCTTATTAATATCGGCGCGTATGTGGCCGGCAGCGATCCCGAAGTGGACGAAGCCATCACTGCCATGCCGATCATCGAATCATTCCTGTTACAGGGCAAAGAGTTTTCCGAGTTCCCGGAAACGATATCCCGTCTGGAAGGTATCGGGGGAGAAATAGGAGTTGATCATGCCGCCTAAATTCTCTCTGCAAAACGTACTTGATTACCGCCACAGCAAAGTGGAGACACTTGAGGTAGCGCACGGCAGACTGCAACACCAACTGCAAAAAGCGTTTGACCAGCTTCATTCCCTGGAAAAAGAGCGCGACGCTCTATTGCAGGAACTTGGTTCCTACCAGAATGGGAACCTGGATCTTCAGAAAATATTGCAGTCACGCACATTCCTGAAGCGGATCCAAAAGGGTATGGAACGGCAACAGATGGAAATTGAACGCCTGAAAGTGGAAGCGGAAGAAGCCCGCCGGGCGTTGGTTCAGGCGAAACAAGATGAAGCTGCCATGGAAAAGCTGAGCCAAAAAGAAATGCAGGTTTACACCGACCGCATGAATATGCGTGAAAAACAGCAGCAGGATGATATTTACATCAGCCAGGCGCATTCAGCCAATGAGAAGAAAATGCGCGAAAGGGTACCCAATGTTCGATATGTCTTCTAGCTCCGGTATTTCCGGCATGTCCGGGTTCGGCAGCAATGTTCAGATGGTGATGATCCAGGCACTGATCAAATTACTGGAGAAAGCTCTTTCTGAAAAGGGTCTGTCATCTGATGATCTCTCCGAACTAAAGGGATACAGTTCCGGTTCAAGTAAAGCCTCAACCGGAAATTTTGAAGAGATCATCCAGAAAGCCTCCCAGAAATACGGCGTGGATGTGGACCTCGTGAAATCGGTCATTCAAAATGAATCCGCCTACGACCCGAATGCTGTATCGTCCGCCGGCGCCCTGGGGTTGATGCAATTGATGCCCGCCACCGCGGCCAACCTGGGTGTGGAAAACCCGCTCGACCCTGAACAGAACATTGATGGCGGCGTCAAATTGCTGCGTGAATTATTGAACCAGTTCGGCGGTAACCTGACCAACGTTGTGGCGGCATACAACGCCGGGGCCGGCGCTGTTATGGAATACGGCGGCGTTCCGCCGTATCAGGAAACTCAGCTTTATGTGAACCGCGTCCTTTCAACGTACGGTAAAAGCTAGAAAGGATCATTACCATGACAGATCCTGTTTACGGTGATTCTTCTCTGAATAATGCCAGCAAGGCCCTTGATGGCCTGTCGTATCGCAGAAATGTGATCAGTCAGAATGTGGCCAATGTTGACACCCCGGGGTACCACGCGCTGGAAATGAATTTTGAAAGTGAACTCCAGCGATCTATGAGTGGATCCCCCAAATTGAGCATGAAAACGACCAACGACCGGCATCAGCTTTCCCGCTCAGATGCCTCAGGCCCATACCAGGCAAAACTCCGTACCGGCGGTACGGAACGCGTGGATGGTAATAATGTCGATATCGACCAGGAGTTAATGGAGATGACCGAGACCGGCATCCGGTATTCTGCATTGACCACGGCCGTTACGAAAAAACTCAACCTTTTGAAAAGTATAGCGAGGTAAGCCTATGATAAGTGCTGATGTACCGTCATTGGCGCGCGCAGCGCCTACACCCGCTGTCACAACCCGGATGAATACCCGGGATGGCGACAGCACGTTTGACCAACTGCTTCAAGCAGTTACGCCTGACCGTTCCAAGGAGCAGAATTCTCCCCGTACAGGAGACTACTCCGCCGCACGTTCAACGGACGATTCGTCAATCCGGCAGCCCGGAGATGCCTCTGAAACCTCCAGACGGACTGTTGACCGGAACGAATCCCGCGATGATGTGCGGCAAGAAAAAGTTACCCGGGAAGAGACCAGGCAGGCGGAACGGAAAACTTCCGAATCCAAAGGATCGGATGATAAGCCGGTTAATAAAGCCAAGACGGATGAATCCATTCCGGTGGATGAAAAAGCGGAAGCAAAAGCCGCGGAAGATGCAGTTCAGGAAGCTATCGCGGGAGCGATGGCCGCACAGGCTGCCATGGCTGTCAAACCGGAAGTATCTGTTGAAATGGTGGCGAAAAGCGCCACGACTGCCGAAACTGCCGCGGGAGTGCCCGCCGCTCCGGTGGCACAACAACAGACACCTGTCATCCAATTGCCGGATGCCGAACCTCAGCCGTTGCCGGACGAGCTGAAACAGGCCATGCAGCAGACGAAAGTTGAAGTCAAAGATTTCCAGGCTGTGGTCAATAAAGCGACACAGGAAATGGATAATCAGGCTCAACCTGTCACAGCATCCGCTTCACAGCCTGCCGGTTCAACCCAAGCTGCCGCTGTTCCGGGCGTACAAAACCTGGGCGCTCAGGAAGCAGCCGTAAAAGTAGTTCAGATCACCGCGCAGCCGGAAGACATGGCGGAAGTTGACTCAACGAAGGCCCTGACTTCCATGTACGCCACCGCGACAGCCAAAACAGAGAATCTGGTGGATTCCAAACCGTTGCCCATGATCCAGAAGATCAGCCATGAGGTTGTTGAACTGGCCCGTGAAAACGGCAAATCCATGAAAATCCAGATCCAACCGGAAAACATGGGCAAGATCGATCTGCGGCTGGTTTCCAACTCAGATGGTATGCGCATTGTTATGACCACAGAAGTTCCGGCTACAGGCAAACTACTCGAAACCCATCTGGACCAGCTTCAGCGTCAACTGGCCGACGCCGGCGTTTCTATTAGCGGCATGTCAGTCAACAGCCAGAATGCGCAGGGGCAATCGGCCAATGCTTCTCCGAACCGGTCCAATTCCGGATCCGGGCGGTCAGCTTCACAGGTAATCCATCAAGAGCCAGAGGTTGTGGCAAATGACGCGCCCCGTGTTTCTGCATCCGGTCTGGATTACCGGATCTAAGTGAGGAAATCATGATTAAAGTTGGAGATAATCAATACATACCCGGAACTACAAGTTCCACATCATCAACATCAAAAAGCAGCAAGTCAAACGCGGATACCAGTGAACAATTCATGAGTCTTCTGCTGGCGCAGATGACCAACCAGAATCCACTGGAACCCATGAATGACACAGAAATGGTCAACCAGATGGTTTCCATGAACAGCCTGACAGAACTGCAGAAGATCAGCAAAGCCATTTCTACCCTGGCACAAACCAACCAGTTCGTTTCTGCGTCTTCTTTGATGGATAAGACCGTAACCTACATAAACGACAAAAAGGAAAAAGTATCGGGTGTGGTTAGCGGTGTCTTCCTGGATGGTTCGGATGTGAACCTGAAGGTGGGTGACAAGTCTGTTCCTCTTTCCAGTATTGTCAGTGTGGAAAATACGGAAGAGTAGGAGGACGTTATGTCGGATCCGATTCGGGTAAATCCAGTCAGTTCACAGACAACCCAATCCGGAAGTCAACCAACCAGCCGTGTTACGTCTGGAACCTCCAGTTTTGCCGATACTCTGGCACAGGTTGAAGGTTTGCGGTTCTCCAATCACGCGCAAAAGCGGTTGGATGACCGGGCGATCAACCTTCCGGAAGACGGGCTGCAACGGCTGAGTGATGCGGTGGAAAAAGCCAAGTCACGCGGCGGCAAAGAATCTCTCATCCTGATGGATGACCTGGCATTCATAGTCAATGTCAAGGATCGGGTGGTTGTCACCACTATGGACGCGAAACAGCGCGGTCAGGGAGTTTTTACCCAGATCGATAGTGTTGTGTTCGCGGATAAGGCCGAAGGTTCAACCAAAACGGCCGATAATCAATAAATACTGAGTTTCACGGGCCGGCCCTCTTGGAGGAAGCCCGGGAAAGACACTCGGAGGGTAAAAATGATACGTTCCATGTTTACAGCTATTAATTCCATGTACCTGAATCAACAGTACCTGGATGTCGTGGCAGATAATCTGTCTAATGTTAATACACCCGGTTTCAAGAGCAGCTTCGTGCGCTTCAAAGACCAGTTCGCCCAGACACTTTCGGTGGGCGGCGCTCCTTCAGCCACAACCGGTGGCGTCAACCCCATGCAGATCGGTCTTGGAACCAATATGGGCACGGTGGGGAAAAGTTTCACCCAGGGCGCACTGACATCAACCGGAAGCGATCTGGATATGGCCATCTCCGGTGACGGGTTCTTTGTGTACAACAACGGCGTCACCAACCTGTATTCACGCGATGGTTCACTGGCCATCGATGCCCAGGGGTACCTGGTGCACTCATCATCCGGTAACCGCATTCAGGGATGGATGGCAGATGCTCTCGGTGTTGTCAACACCGGTTCACCGTTGGAAGCCATTCAACTCCCGATCGATTCTACTGTAGCCCGCTCCACCACCAGCGCGTATATTCTGGGCAACTTGAATGCGGATACGCAGATCCCGGTAACCACCGCGAACATCATTCTCTCCGGTACATTGAATGCCAGCGCGGCAGTTGGAACCACATATTCATCGAGCTTTGTGGCGCAGGATAATAATGGTGCTTCACAGACGGTAACCATCCAGTACACCAAAGCGGACGCCACTCACTGGAACTACAATGTGACATCTGCCGGCGCCAGCGGAAGCGGCATTGTTGGTTTTGACGGTACCGGAAACTACTCTACCGCCGCCTCTACCATCAATCCGATCACAGTCGGAACATCCCCGATGACCGTCAATTTTTCCAACCTGACCCAGCCTGCCGGTGCCGCGAACGATGTGGTGCTTGGCAGCCAGGATGGAACCACAGCAGGGTATTACGATGTGACCGTCGGCGTGTACGATGAACTGGGTGTTCTAACGTCTGTTGCCATCCGTTATACCCGCACCACAGACCCGAACGTTTGGACTTACAACATCTCCCCCACCGATACCAGCGGCGCGACCATTGTGGATGCGGCCGGGAACCCGGTGGATAACGGCTCGATCCAGTTCGATACCAGCGGTCAATTTGTGAGCTCATCCGGTATGCTTAATGTTCCCGGTTCACCGGGCGCCGTCTCCCCTGTTCTGGTCAACCTGGATCAATCCGGCATGACCATGCTGGCCACCGCCAGCAGCGCCGCCCTGGGCAGCCAGAACGGTCTGGCCGCGGGTTCATTAATGGGCTTCACGGTATCTTCCAAGACCGGTGAAATCTACGGCGCGTATTCCAACGGTGACCAACGCTTGATCGGGCAGCTCGCTCTGGCGATGTTCGTCAACCCCACCGGCTTGATGCGCGAAGGCGACAACTACTATGTGGCCAGCTTGAACTCCGGCGAACCGCGCATCGGCGCTCCCGCGGCAGGCGGACGCGGTACCGTGGCTTCCGGTTACGTGGAAGGCTCCAATGTGGATATGAGCCGTGAATTCTCCAACATGATCCTCGCCCAGCGCGGTTTCCAGGCTTCTTCCCGCATCATCAACGCGTCTGATCAGATCCTTCAGGAACTGGTGAACCTGGGACGGTAATCCCGTACCGGTTTGAGATTGGAAACAGGGTAATGTGAAATGACAATTCAGGGTTTGCAGCCGGTTCAACCCGGCGCCCGGCCTATCGATCAACCATTACAACTTCACCTCAATCAGAAGGTGACGGCTGAAGTGCTCAGTGTTAATGGCGATCAGATCGAAATGGTCATCCAGGGATACCGGGTGGTCGGCCGGCTGCAAACCAATGATCAATCCAGCATGCTGGAGCAGCACCAACTCGCGCAATTCATTGTTAAGGGATCTGTTGACGGAGCGCTGCTCCTGGCCTTCGCGAAAACAGACGCAACTACGCTGGCTGCTCCGAAACCCAACGCGATGTCTGTGTTGTCACAAAACCTGCTGGTTTTGAACAATATGGAAGCAACTGATATCAATGTGATGATCGGGAAGGCCTTGCTAGACCACGGCCTTCCCGTCACACAAACATCGATCGATGAGATGGCACAGATCCTGAACGGTATTCCAAACTGGGGTCAAAGCGAGGCTGATATGGCCGCGGCGTTGAAAGCCGGGGGCATGCCATTGACAACAAGCACGCTTTCGCTGGCCATGCAAACCCTGCCTTCACTGGCGGAAAGTGTTGGAAGGCTGGAAGCCCAACTCGTCAACCTGGCGCAGGGAAAATCGAGCCCTGAAATCGCGCAATTGGCGGAACAGGCTCTTAAGCTAATCCAATCTGCCACTGTCAACTGGACGGATGACCTGCCGGCATTACTCAATGAGCTGAAACAGGCGGTATCTATCTGGGGAAAATCGCTTGAATCGGAGCTGGCCCGGCAGGTTCAGGGTGAAAGCCTTGAAGGACGTGAAGGCTGGTTGTCACTCATCAAACTGCGCAACGCGCTGGAAGCCAGCGGTATGCGCTCCACCGTCCGGTCCATCGACCAATTCCTTGATGGCGTGCGGCAAATGCAGTTCCTCAATACAGCCCATCCGGTGGAGAACGGGAACCCGCCGTGGCTTCTGGTGAATTTACCGGTAGCCGCCCACATACCCGGGCAGGCGCAACCGAGAGGGGACTTGTTCCCTGCCAGCTTGCGCATAGCCTATCGAACAGAGGGGAATGTCAAACGGATCGACCCCGATAACACCCGGTTGGTGCTTTCTGTTGACCTTCAGGATGGTGAATATGTCACCGCCGATCTTTCAGTCATTGGTAAACGGGTGGGGGCCTGGCTCTCTGTTTCGTCAGAAGAATTAAAGGAGCAGGCTATCGCAACCTTGCCTGACCTGGAATCGCGGATGGAAAAGCTGGGACTTTCGTTAAAATTGGCCCATTGTGATGTCGCCGCCATCGGCCCTGTTTTGACGGAAGAACAACAGGTCATTTTACCGGGCTCTAAAGGTATCAATATAGAGGCCTGATGATGGATACCCATGAAGAATCACCAGGCAAGAAACCGATCAAAACTGCGGTTGCCCTGCAATACGACCCCAATTCTGACGAAGCTCCACGCGTTGTTGCTACTGGGCGGGGGGAAATTGCTGATAAAATCTTATTGATCGCGCAGCAAAACCAGGTGCCCATCCGCGAAGATCCAATTCTCGCGCAGGCGTTATCCATGGTGGATCTGGACGCGGAAATTCCCCCCGAGTTATACGCCGTTGTTGCTGAAGTCCTGGGTTGGGTTTACCGGCTCAGAAATAAACCATTTGAGGGTTAACCTTTCATGACGTTTCCACTGAGACCCGCCGTTGAACGCAGGCAATTCTTTCGGCTGGCTTATCCCCCCGAACTTGCTCCCGAAGTCGTGATCCTCGGGGTCACCTTCCGTATTCTGGATATTTCTGAAAAGGCGATCCGTTTCCGGAAAGACTTCTCCACCCGTCTGGATACCGGCATGACGGTTCAGGGGGTGGTGATTTTCCAGGATCTGTCAAAATATGAGTTTAAAGGGTATGTCCTCAGGGTGGTAAACCGGGAAGCTGTTGTGATTTTTCTTAAGAATCTTCCCTATCAAAAGATCATGGCTGAACAACTTTATATTCAACGTAATTCACGTAATTTTTAAAACATATTCATTAATCCCAAATTTCCCCAATTTTTATGAGAGGTTTACAGTTGTTCTGCCGGTAAACCGGTAGGATTATATAAGGATTCATCAAAGAGTTTATTCGTCCTCCCACACTTTGATGATTTCCTTGATTGTTGTATGCTATTACATGAAGGGGCTTTATTGCGTCTGACTGGTATGGTTTCACGAAATAAGCTTTTTTTCGTTTTTAAAGAAGCTACTTTCTTCCAGAATCCGGATTGAGGATACATCTATGGAATTGATTTTTGACCTGGCTGAAGATGAATTTCCCATTTTTATGGCGGAAACTGATGAACAACTTCAAGTTCTGGATGACGGTTTGATCCGCTTGGAACGTGAAGGGGAGGATATGGAACTGCTCCAGGCGTTATTCAGGGCAGCCCATACCCTTAAAGGCACATCCGGAATGATCGGCCATAAACGGATGGTCAACCTGACACATTCCATGGAGACGGCGCTTGACGGGCTGCGGAAGCATACACTGCCTGTCTCAACGACGCTTATTGACCTGTGTCTTGAAGCTACCGATGCGCTGCGAAGTCTGCGGGAAGAAGTGATCACCCGCACGGAATGCGGAGTGGCGGTAGATGAGTTGACTGATCGGTTTTCTGCGCTTGTACTGGTTGGAAAACCTGCACAGCCGGCTGCACCTGCGCAACCTGCTGCAGAACCGGTTCCGGTGGCAGCGCCGCAAACCGCGGCAGTCTCAGCGTCGGGAGGTTTCACGGTGCGGGTTGAAATATCGCAAAACAGCATCGCTTCCGCCGCACGCGCGTTTCAGGTGATGATGGAATTGCAGGGACTGGGAACGATCAGAAAAATGTCTCCGTCCCAGGAAGAAATTGAAACATCAAACCCGGTGCATGTCATGCTGGTGGAACTTGAAACCCAAAAGACAGACGCCGATATCCTGAAAGCATTTGATACATTGTCTGAATTGGATAAGGTTGAAGTGCTGCCGGCGGGTAGTGTTGAAATAAAAACCGCGGCTGTGTCTGTTCCAAAAGAAGCACCGGCGCCCGCGGCGCCTCCCCCTCCGCCACCGGCGGCCCAACCCAAACCGGCAGTGGCTGATGCCCAACCGGCATCCGCCCCCAAACCCGGCGCGGCGCCCATCTCGGTGGAAAAGACCGTGCGCACCAGCGTTGAACGCCTGGACAACTTGATGAACCTGGTCGGAGAATTGATCACCGACCGCAACAGGCTCTATCAGATCCGCAGCACGCTTGAAGCTTCCATTAGAAACAGTGACCAGGTGGATGTGCTTTCAGATACTATCACCCATGTCGGCCGCATCACCGATCAACTTCAGATGGAAGTGATGGGTATCCGCATGCTGCCGGTATCCAATACATTCAGTAAATTCCCCCGCATGGTTCGCGATCTTTCCGCGAAATTAAATAAGAAGATCGATCTGACCATTGAGGGTGAAAATACTGAACTTGACCGTTCTGTGATCGAAGAAATCAACGATCCGTTGATCCACCTGATCCGCAATTCCGTGGATCACGGTATTGAAACGGCTGAAGACCGCCAAAAAACCGACAAACCGGAACGCGCCACGATCAAACTGACAGCCCGCCATGAACAGGGCCGCATAATCCTGACTGTGGAAGATGACGGCCGTGGGATTGACCCCGATAAGATCCGCGCGTCTGCCGTAGGCAAAGGGATCTTATCTGAAGCAGAAGCCGCATCGCTAAGCGATGATGAAGCCATCAACCTGATCTTCAGCTCTGGTTTCTCAACGGCCAGAGTGGTCAATGATGTCTCCGGCCGTGGTGTCGGGTTGGATATCGTCCGCAATAATATCCAGCGGTTGAATGGCACGGTGATGGTGGAAACCGAAAAAGGTAAGGGGACGCGGTTCATGGTCACATTGCCGTTGACTCTGGCCATTGTTCCTACCCTGCTCGTTCGGGTGGCACATAACACACTGGCCATCCCGTTGGTCACCGTGGTGGAGACGTTGCGGATCAGTATTAAGGAGATCCAGACCGTCAACTCACGGCCTGTAATCCGCCTGCGCGACAAAGTACTTCCTCTTCTGGATATGACAGAAACCTTCGGGTTCTCGTCCAGCAAGAAAGACCTGGGATACCGTTATGTTGTTGTAGTGGGAATGGGCAAGCAAATGATGGGTCTGGCTGTTGACCGTCTCCTCGGGCAGGAAGAGGTTGTAGTCAAATCGTTGGGATCCATTATCGGTGAAGTAAATGGTATTGCCAGCGCCGCCATTCTGGGGGATGGTTCGGTGATCTTGATCGTTGATGTTCAGGACCTATTCCAGATGACCGGACAAAAAACCGGCGGGAACAAAAAGGAGTAATTAATGGCCCCGGATGTTCGAAAAGTAGATGAAAAACTGTTGGCAAAAATGCGCGTTGTCGCCGCGCGGGGCTTTTCCAATTCCGCGAAAGGTCTTTCGCAGATGATCGGTCAGGAATTGAGCGTTCATTCTCCCGATGTGGACCTTGTTCCGCTTAAGGCAATCGCGGATATGCTTGGCGGCCCCGATAATGATGCCGTTGGGGTTTACCTTCGCGTGGAAGGCGACCTCACCGGGCAGATCATGATGGTCATCGGTTACCAGCAGGCGCTTGAATTCTGTGACATGGTTTTAGACCTGCCAGGCGGAACGACAACAGACTTCGGACGGATGGAACGTTCGGCACTCTCAGAGATAGGCAACCTTACCGGTACATTTTTCTTGAACGCCATTTATGAGATCACCGGCATCTCATCAATGCCCAGCCCTCCCGCTGTAATGGTAGACATGGTGGGGTCAATTCTGGATGTGGTGGTGGCGACAATGGGCGCCATATCCGACCAGATCATGATGTTCAAAGCGGTATTTCAGATTGGCGAGCGTAAAATCCAGGCAGACTTTTGGATCATCCCCGATCCAGCCACACTGGATAAATTAACAGTAGCGGAGATGAAAGAGTGATGACTGGAGCTATGTCCTCAGTAGGCCTGGGCGAGTATTGTGTCAGTCGTGATTCATCAGATGTGTTGATCGCGTTTGGTCTGGGATCATGCCTGGGTATCGGTATGTATGATCCCGTTGCTCATGTCGGAGGATTGATCCACGTGGTCTTGCCGGAACAAAAAGCAGGCAATGATCCGAACAGCGCGAAATTCGTTGATACGGGTATTCCGCTTATTTTAGAGAAGGTGATCGCCCAGGGGGCTGACAAGTCCCGTCTGATCATTCGCATGGCAGGCGGAGCGAATATGCTAACCTCCCCGGGGCTTTCAGGTACGTTTGATATTGGCACCCGTAACATCGCTATGGCGCATGAAGTTTTAAAGAAGCTAAACCTTAAGCTCAAAGTAGAAGAAGTTGGCGGGCAGACCGGACGGACTGTCCGAATGTATATTGCTGACGGGCGTATGACCGTCAGAATGATGGGATCCCAGGAACGTGACCTGGGCGCGGTATAAAACAAAAAAGGAGTTAGCAGAATGACAAAAGTCCTTGTAGTAGATGATGCAGAATTTCTTCGGGTGCGGATCACCAAAATGCTCGCCGGAGAAGGCTATGAAGTAAATGAGGCGGAAAACGGCGCGCGCGCGCTGGAGATGTACCAGCAGATCAAACCGGATGTGGTACTGATGGATATCACTATGCCCGAAATGGATGGATTGACTGCCCTTAAAAGTATTCGAGGGATCGATCCAAACGCGCGTATCATCATGCTTACGGCCCTTGGGCAGGAATCAGTGGTTATGGAAGCCGTAAAAGCCGGCGCCAAAGATTTTGTCGTGAAACCCTACGACAGCGACCGTGTTTTGCAGGCCATAGCCAAAGCCATTAAATAGCCCACATGGTTTCCTCCACTTCTTCCACCCCTCCAGTAAAAGTGTTGGTGGTTGATGATTCGGCATTCATGCGATTCACAATCACTAAACATTTGAACGACCATCCGGGTATCACCGTATTGGGAGCCGCGAAAGACGGCCGAGAAGCCCTGGAAATGATCCCGCAGTTAAAACCCGACGTGGTGACATTGGATGTAGAAATGCCGAACCTCGATGGGCTTTCAACGCTGCGCGAGATCATGTCACGGCATCCACTTCCGGTGGTCATGCTATCCAGTTTGACCTCTGAAGGCACGCTGGAAACAGTCCGCGCGTTGACGCTTGGAGCGGTGGATTTTGTTGCCAAACCGGACAACAAAGCCAACATGGCTTCCATCCTTGAAGAAGTGGGAAATAAAGTGATACGCGCGGCCAACGCCCGGGTGTGGAAGACACCCCAGCGCAGTCCGATCATTGAAACAGTTTCACCCGCGCGTATATCGGATAAGAAAGTCCGGGCTTTGCGTAAACAAGACAAGATCGTGGTGATTGGATCATCAACAGGCGGCCCGCGCGCGCTGAATACCGTTGTCCCCATGTTGACGGCCGATATCCCGGCGGCGTTCATGATCATTCAACATATGCCGGCCGGTTTCACGCGGTCCCTTTCTGAACGGTTGAACACCACATCTGAATTGTTTGTTAAAGAAGCCTCTCCCGATGATAGATTGGAAGTGGGAAAAATATTACTGGCGCCCGGCGGTTTCCATACTGTATTTGATGAGAATGAAAAAGTGACATTGAATCAGAATCCAACCGTTCACGGCGTCCGGCCGGCGGTGGATGTTACCCTGCTTTCCCTGGCAAAAATTTACGGCGACCGGGTAGTCGCCGCGATCTTAACCGGAATGGGAAGTGACGGGACCAACGCGGCTATGCTGGTCCATAATTCCGGTGGTTGGGTTATTTCTGAAGCGGAAGAAACCTGTGTGGTTTATGGTATGCCCCGGTCAGTGTTTGAAGCCGGTGCGTCAAATGAAGTTGTGCCCCTCGAAAAAGTAGCTGACGCGATACGCGCCGCAGTGGGAAGATAACCATGGAACTAGATGTCTACCAACGCATTAAAACAGTAGTCAAATCCAATCTGGGCATTGACCTGGAGCATTACAAAGACGAGCAGATGCGCCGCAGATTGGATTCCTGGCTGGTTCGATCCGGCATGGCATCATGGGATGATTACTTTGCGCGCATCAAGGTAGACAAGGATGAACTCTTAAAATTTCGGAATTATCTGACCATAAATGTCACCGAGTTTTACCGTGACACAGAACGATGGAAACATCTGCAGAGCACCATTTTCCCCATGATCCTCAAAGACGCGGGCCCCCGTGGATTGCGGGTATGGAGCGCGGGTTGTTCCATCGGCGCCGAACCGTTTACCCTTGGCATGATCCTGGAAGAATTAACGCCAACCCGCAAGCACTATATTCTGGGTACCGACCTTGATAAAGGCGCTGTGGCGCGGGCTATGTCTGGCGGCGCATTTATTACTGAAGAAATCCGCGGCTTATCACCATCTCAACGGGCAAATTATGTCCGGCCGGGTGGTCCGCCATTTAATGTGGTTGATTCATTGATCAAGAAAATTACATTCCGTGAGCAAAACATGATCTCGGATACGTTTGAGAAAGATTTTGACCTGATCGTCTGCCGGAATGTTGTTATTTACTTCACCAGCGAAACGAAAGACATGCTTTACCGGAAATTTACCGGAGCTTTGCGGAAAGGTGGAATTTTGTTCATTGGCGGTACAGAGATCATCCCGCATCCTCAAGACTTCGGTCTTAAGAGTGTTGGTATTTCGTTTTACCAGAAAATTTGAGATGGGAGAAACCCACTATGGCTAATGTGAAATTCATGAACCCCTTTGTAGAAGCCGCGGCCGAAGTGCTGGAGAAGGAAGTCAGCGCGAAGGTCGAACGGGGAACCCTGAGTCTTCAAAAATCCTCATTGACTTCCGACCAGATCACAGTCCTGCTCAGTCTTGTCGGGCAGGTGCAGGGTGTGGTTTTATACGGCCTGTCGATACAAACCGCGAAGAATATGGTCTCGAGAATGATGGGTCAGGAATTCGCGGAATTTGATAATCTGGCTCAGAGCGGCATCGCGGAACTCGGGAATGTGATCACCGGAGCCGCGACAGTCAAACTCAGCAAAGAAGGATTCGACGCAGAAATTTCACCGCCTACTCTGGTTCAGGGAGAAGGAATTCAGATTTCCACGCTGGATTTTCCCCGGGTTGTTGTGCAATTGAAAACAGAAATGGGCGATATTACGGTTCACCTCGCGCTGCGGGAAAGCCCTCCGGGCAGCGAGTCTGGGAAAAATTATGTTCCCATTTCTATTCAAATGTAGGTGAGAGGAGTATATGATGAAAGTTCAATATCTGATTCCCTTTGTGGAAGCAGCGTATGAAGTCTTAAAAGCTGAAGTGAATATTCCTCTGGAGCGCGGTGATCTTTCATTGGATAAGGGCGCCTACATCACCGACGATGTGACTGTGATCATCAGTCTGGTTGGTGATATTGAAGGGATCGTATTCTACGGTTTCAGTAACGAAGCGGCATTGAATATTGCGTCCGGCATGCTGGGAGAGAACCTGGATGAAATGAATGGACTCGCCCAGAGTGGTATTGCCGAACTGGGTAATGTGATCACCGGCCGCGCGAGTGTCAAACTCTCGAAGAATGGATTCCAATCGACCATCTCGCCCCCCACCATGCTTTTGGGTAAAGGCGCCACGATCTCCACACTGGATTTTCCCCGCGTAGTCGTTCCGTTGACAAGCAAGATCGGGCGCATCTCAATCCACCTGGCTTTACGTGAAGCCTCGAGGCAGGGAGCCAATGCGGCCCTGTTGAAAGTTCCGGAGGCTCCGGGTGTTAAAGATAAGGAATGAGAATTAATTCTGTAGTAATGCAGAATTCGAGCAATCGACCATGGTACCCGTTTTGAAGTTCCTTCGGATTTTTCTCGGTTGGTCAGGCTAATTCTTAAGGAGAGTGATCATGAAAGAGCCGGAAAACGAAAAATCTGAACATGATGAGAAGGTCAAGATAAACCGGGATCTCTTGAACGCTACATTGAATTCGTGGTTTATGCCCGGCACAACCGGTAATTTGATCGAAGCCCGTCAGAAGAAAGCTGAGCAGGCAAAAGATAAAACACCACTGGTCATCTATCTTGGCGATGGAAAAAAGGCTGGATCCGACTAACTTCGTTTGAGGTTTTCATGGCGCATGTAGTGGCATTGAGCAATCAAAAAGGTGGTGTTGCTAAAACCACCACAACCATATCACTTGGAGCCAGTCTCACAGGTATGGGCAGGCGGGTGTTGCTTGTTGACCTTGACCCGCAATCCAACCTGTCATTATCTCTTGGCCATCATGATGACGCTCCCGGCGAAACCATCAGCGACGCGCTGGAAACGGCATTGAATCCGCGAAAGGTCGCCTGGGATGAATTGATCAGGCACACCTCGCTGGAGAATCTGGATATTGTGCCTTCAGATGCCCGCCTGTGGACGGTGGAACGCCTGATCACAGAGAAGCACGGGTATGAATATGAACTGAAAACGCTGCTCGCGCGGTGGCAGGAGACATACGATTACATATTGATCGATTGTTCCCCGTCACTGGGCCCGTTGACTGTTATGGCGTTGACAGCAGCCGACCGGGTGGTCATTCCCATTCAGACAGAATTCCTGGCAGTTGTCGGGCTTGTGCGCCTCATTGAAACGATTGACGCGGTAAAGGAACATACAAATCCGCATCTGGAATTTAACCTGCTCGCGGTGATGTACGATCAACGCAATGGGATATGCCGGGATGTGCTGACAAAACTCCAGGAGAATTTTTCCGCCCGGTTGTTTTCAACTGTGATCGGCGTGGATACCCGCTTAAAGGAATGTGTCGCCGTAGGGCAGCCGATCACACAATATGATCCCCGCACCCGGGCCACCCAGCAATACGGTATGCTGGCAGACGAACTGGAAAAAACTATTGACCGGAAACAGGAGAGTGGATGAACAAGAAGTCACGCATAAAAACAACGCTCGATAACCTTTTTACCGGGGGGAAACTCCCCGCCGAAGAAAAGCCTCCTGTGCCCGCGGCTGAACCGCCGGTGGAAAAGAAGCCAACCGCGCCGCGGAAAAAAGAAGCGGCTGTGAAGCCGGCTGCCGCGACAGAAAAACCGGTTGTGAAACCGCCTGAAAAACCGAAACCGGAAATCAAGGTTGAGCCGGTAACTACGGTCTCCACGACAGAAGAAGTGATAGGAATAAAGCCGGAGATCCTGATCACCGAAACTCAGCCGGCTCAGATGCCTGAAGCTTCTCCGGCTATGGAAAAAGCGCCAGAACCCGCGCATATTGAAAAACCCGCACCAGCCCCGGTTCAGGAAAAGAAAACAATGGACGAAGAAAAAGTACTGGAACTTGCCCGGACGATTGACCTGGCTTCTGATTCGCAATCAATGGAAGAAGAACATCTGGTGATCTTTTCTCTGGGGAAAGAACTGTATGGTGTGACCATCCACGCGGTTGAAAGCATTATCAAACTCCAGGCGATCACTCAGGTTCCACGGACAGTGCCATTTATTCTTGGAGTCACCAATTTGCGCGGCACAGTTGTGCCCGTGTTGGATCTGCGCATCCGGTTTAATCTTGCCCATAGTGAAGACACAGCTAACACCCGGATCGTTATAGTCAATTCAGAAGGTTCTAAAGTAGGTATTGTTGTAGACGAGGTCACAGAGGTATTAAAGGTATCGCGGAATACAATACAGCCTCCGCCTCCATTGTCAACCACCATTGAATCAGCTTTTATCAGTGGCATCGCACGCATTGATGACCGTCTCGTAATTCTGTTGGATCTCGAGAAAGTACTGGCCTCCTCCAGCCGTCAGCATAACCGCTGACGCGCCGGCCGGCAGTGACTTTCATCGACTTAACCTGACTAGGAGAAAAAATGAACGTCATCAATAATCTGAAAATCAGGACCAAATTAATTGGGAGTTTCACGGTATTAATCCTCGCGATGGTCTTAATTGCCGTTCTGGGCACCAACGGTTTAACCACGGTGGCCCAATATAGCGAGGAAATGTATAACAAGCAACTTCTTCCCATTGAATCACTGGGCAAGGTTCAGGGGTTAATGTTCAACATCCGGGGGGATTATTACAAGGTCATGGCTGTTCAGGCGGAAAAAGAGCAATATTTTAAAGAGATCAAAGAAAAATTCTCTTCCATAGACGACCTCATGAACTCATACAAGGCGTCTATGGGGACCTCAGAAAAAGACACAGCGGCTATTGAAGCGTACGACGCGGCTGTCGCTGAATTCCGTGCTTCTTTGGATGATTACAAAGCCAAAATGGATTCAGGTGATATTGATGGCGGCATGGCATTGATCGGCGGTGACGGCCGTGTCGTTTTGGCCCGCACCGCATTAGGAGATTCGCTGGATGTTTTGGTTGCCATAAATGATGAAAAAGCGGTAAACCTGAAGAAAGAATCCATTGAGATCCGTGACAGCCGAACCGGATTGATGACCGGACTGGGTGTTTTCGGTGTAATCCTGGCCGTTATTATTACAGTGGTCATCAGCCTGTCAATTTCACAACCGGCGCATTCCACAGCCAAATTTGCCCGGGCAATGGCAAAAGGTGACCTTCTGCGGAATGCCGATCCCAAAGAGACAGCCCGGTTGAGTGCCCGCAAAGATGAAATGGGAGAAATATCCCGATCTATGCAGGATCTGGTTGTCTATTTACAGGAAATGGGAACGGTCGCCGAACGAATTTCTGAAAACGACCTGACCGTGGAAATTACGCCTAAATCCGAAGAGGATGAACTCGGGAATGCTTTCAAGAAGATGATCTACACATTGCGCCTGGCTATTCAACAGGTGGCTGATAATGCGTCATCGGTGGGCACGGCTTCCAAGCAATTGGCGGATGTTGCCGGCCAGGCCGGGCAGGTGACGGACCAGATCGCCGCCACCATCCAGGAAGTGGCGAAGGGCACGACAACCCAGAACGAGAGCATCTCGAAGACGGCGTCTTCGGTGGAACAAATGTCCCGCGCGATCGACGGTGTGGCGCACGGCGCACAGGAACAGGCAGCGGCTGTCGGCCGTGCCAGTGAGATCACCGCGATGATCAACAATTCCATCCAGCAGGTGGCTGCCAACGCGCAATCTGTTACCGATGGTTCACGCCTTGCCTCTGAAGCCTCACGCAGCGGCGGCAAAGTGGTGGATGAAACCATCAAAGGCATGGAAGTTATTAAAGAGAAAGTCGGGCTTTCAGCCGAAAAAGTACGTGAGATGGGTTCGCGCAGTGAGCAGATTGGCGCGATCGTGGAAACAATTGACGATATCGCCTCGCAAACCAACCTGCTGGCTTTGAACGCGGCGATTGAAGCTGCCCGTGCCGGCGAACATGGTAAAGGTTTCGCTGTGGTGGCTGATGAAGTGCGCAAGCTGGCAGAACGTTCCAGCAGCGCCACAAAGGAGATCGGCGCCCTGATCTCAGGCATCCAATCGACAGTTGCCGACGCGGTAGCCGCCATGGATGAAGGCGCCCGTGAGGTGGAGAAAGGTTCATTGAAGGCGGTTGAAGCCGGAAAGGCGCTGGAATCCATCCTTAAAGCGGCGGAAGAAGTCAACGCGGAAGCGATTGAAGCCGCAGATGCGACCAAGATCATGAGCAAAAACGCGGACGAACTGGTGGCGTCCATGGATACCGTGTCGGCAGTGGTGGAAGAGAATACTGCCAGCACTGAAGAAATGGCAGCCGGCTCATCCGAGGTGACTACGGCCATCGAAAGCATCGCCAGCATCAGTGAAGAGAACAGCGCGGCAGTGGAAGAAGTCAGCGCTTCGGCGGAAGAAATGACCGCCCAGGTGCAGGAAGTAGGCTCCTCTGCGAAGTCGCTGGCCGATATGGCGGATGCCCTGCAGCAGGTTGTCCAACGGTTCAAACTCAGCTAACGGTTTTCTGGTATATATATCAATCAGGTGAACAACACAACCCATTAAGAGGATGGTCAAATGGAACAACAGCTTGTCGTTTTTGAACTCGCAAATGAACATTACGGCGTTGACATCTCGTCAGTGGAAAGCATTATCAAAATGCAGGAGATCACCCGTATTCCCCATTCCCCTTCATTCGTGGAGGGTATCACCAACCTGCGCGGCCTCGTGCTGCCGGTGATCGACCTGCGGAAACGCTTTGGTCTGGAAGCCCAGGAAGCTTCACGCGATTCACGCATTATGGTGGTGGCGCTGGGGGCTGTTAAAGTGGGTATGATCGTAGACGCGGTTTCTGAAGTGCTGCGTGTACCGTCAGAATCCATCGAACCGCCTCCGTCCATGACCACCTCGTCGAAAGCCAACTTTATTACCGGTATCGCCAAACTGAATGACCTGCTGGTCATCCTGCTGGACCTCAGCAAGATATTGACAACCGATGAGCAGGTGGAACTCTCGTCTGTCGGTTAAATATCAAACGGACCATGATCAAATGACCGATCCCCGGTGTTCCACGCCGGGGATCGTGTGTTCATGGTGTAAAATCGATACTCTGCTGAATAAAAAAACCACCATTTGGATAGTTTCGATGCGACGAATTGCTCTGTTTATTGTATTAACCTTTATAGTAGCCGGGTGCGCCCAACCATCGGCCGCCCCGACGCCAACGGCTGTCCCCGCGGTGACGGAAATGCCGTGCCCGGGTGTGGAACCGCGCGGCCTGGCCGCCGGTATGTTGGCGTATGTGGTGATTGATGGGCCTGTTCTTTCCGCTGAATTGACTAAAGAAGCCGGCTCGAAGGATACAGCTGGTTCTGTGACCCACCATACGCGCGTGACACTGGTCAAAGGACCGGAATGCTCAACTGAGTCAGCCTGGTGGCAGGTGAGCCTGCCAGACGGCTCTCAGGGCTGGCTGCAGGTGGGAGCCGGGTTGGAACAGGATGGCACGAAGTACGCTCTATCCATGCTCCCTTTCAAAGATGACGCTGTTCAGCGTGAGGTTCCAAATGAACGTGAGAAGGAAGCCCAGATCCGCTACATCATCGCGGATATCGTGCTGGGCGGAAGCGATGTTCAAAAGTATTACGAAGAGCAGGCCGCAGCGAAACCGGATGATCCGGAAACCGTGAAGGTAACTGCCGCGCTGGAGATCATCAAAGTCGGCGGCGGTAAGGGCGTGCTGGCGAACCCTGGCGCGTTTGAACGCAAACCCTTCCGCGGCGGCACATCGGTGTTGGATGCGGGAACCGAATATGTGCAGCCCGGGCTGGATATTATTCTGGCACCCTGTGACGGCTTTGAACCTTTGCCGGTTTGCGAAAAACTGAAATAACGGTTTTTTGCCACATGAATGTTATGATTCGGGTATTCCGGATTGTCAGGTGAAAGATTGAAGGAAGAATCGTTACTAACCGCCCTGTCCCCGCATTTCAATGAGCTGCGCAGCCGCCTGTTAAAGGCGCTGATCGCGCTCGTGGTATGTGTGGTCGCCAGTTTCTTCTTCTCCGAGAGGG
>CAYOKC010000005.1:38326-51512 GCA_964404415.1 uncultured Leptolinea sp.
GTGATTTCTTTCCTGGTGGACCCCATTGGCGGGCTGCAAAACCTGCAATCCATCGAGGTGACGGAAACCATCTCGGTGTATATGCGGGTCTCCCTGCTGGCGGGGTTCATCCTCGCGCTGCCTGTTATCGCCTATCAGATCATCGCCTTCATCGCCCCCGCGTTGGAAAGACCGGAAGAGAAACGCTGGTTCTATTCCAGCATTCCGTTCATTGTGATCCTGTTCTGCGGCGGCGTGGCTTTTACCTATTTTGTGATGCTCAAGGCGGCCATCCCCTTCCTGGTGGGTTTCATGGGTGTGACCACCGTGCCGCGGCTTTCCAACTACATGGGCTTTGTGCTCAACCTGATGTTCTGGGTGGGCGTGTGTTTTGAAGCTCCCCTGGTGGTGCTGGTGCTGGCCAAATTGAAGATCGTCAACGCGCGCATATTGCTCAAGGGCTGGCGGGTGGCCATCGTGCTTTCCGCCGGACTGGCAGCGTTGATCACCCCCACCACGGACCCGGCCAATATGGCGTTGTTAATGGCCCCCTTGATGGGGTTATACTTGTTAAGCATTTTGATGGCGTTCCTGGTGCGGTAATTACCGGGAAAAGCCTACATTTCTGGAGGAATTATGAGTCTGGGAATCCCCGAACTTCTTATCATACTGGTGATCGTTCTGCTGTTATTTGGAGTTGGCCGCATCTCAAAGATCTCCGGCGAATTGGGCAAAAGCATCCGGGCGTTCAAAGACGGCCTGGGCGGCGGAAAAGAGTCTGACGCGGCGGATAAAAAAGACGGCGCGTCTGATGACGATAAGTAATTCACGCCGATTTGTCCAGTGACAGTCAATGGAATTATTTAATATTGGTCCATGGGAACTGATCATCATCCTGATCCTGGCGCTGATCGTTTTCGGCCCGGAACGGATGGTGGACTATTCCAAAGCGGCGGCGCGTTTTGTGCGCAGGGTGGTGCGTTCCCCGTTCTGGCGTGACCTCGTTTCAACGTCGGAAGAGATCAAGGATATCCCGCGGCAGATCGTGAAGGAAGCGAACCTTGAAGAGAGTATGCAGGAGTTGAAAGACCTGCAGAACACGATCCGCAAACCATTGGACTTAAGTATTCCGGTGGATGTTCCGCCGGTGGGGGAGTCAATAGAACCGGGGGATCCAGAGAATTCGATGAAGGGAAAGCCGGTCAATTGACCGGCCTTTTTGCACAATTCTTTCCCTTCTCACACCACATAATGTTCTGAATACACTTATATAACATTTTATTCTATGATTATTCAATGGATCATTAATTGGCAAACAGAATCTGGCTGACTGTCTCAATGACATATACATAACCAGGTGACAGGAACTTGAATTTGTTACAATGTAAATTGCGTTTTTTCAGATTCTGAATTTTTCCTTTTATTATTAAATCCTCAGCGCTTCAACTTGATCTGATCAAAGGGATCCCGTTTGAAATGATACTCATTGCTACTATTTTATCTGGCTATATTGTTGCTTTTGCCGCGCCTCAATTGGTGCGATTATTCCGATCAAAAACCGGCCTCGCATTGGCGCTTTATCCTATACTGATCCTGGTGCAGTTGATCGCCAAAATCATGGCAGAAAATCCGGATGAACCTGGCTTTATCCGAATTGCCTGGGTTCCATCGTTTAATTTATGGTTTTCTTTCAAGTTGGATGGTCTGGCTATGATGATGGCGGCGATCATTTCCGGGATTGGCGCATTGGTCATCTGGTATGGCAGCGGTTATCTTCGTGACCATCCAAATTTGCCCCGTTTTTATTGCCTGATCCTGATTTTTATGACATCCATGCTTGGATTGGTGATCAGTGATAATGCCCTGCTCCTTTTTGTTTTCTGGGAACTTACCAGCATTTCATCCTTCTTTTTGATCGGGTTTGATCATCATGACAGTTCAGCACGTGCAGCAGCATGGCAGGCACTTCTGGTGACTGGCGGAGGGGGATTGGTATTGTTGTCAGGTCTTGTTTTACTATCAGTGATGACAGGTTCATTTGAAATCAGCGCATGGTTTGATGCGGCTGCCAGTATCCATCAACACCCGATGGCGTCAACCGCGTTTATTTTGCTGGCAATCGGAGCAATGACGAAATCGGCGCAATTCCCATTCCATTTCTGGCTGCCTAATGCCATGAAGGCACCTACGCCGGTTAGTGCTTATCTTCACTCGGCGACCATGGTCAAGGCAGGCGTATTCCTCCTTCTGCGTTTTTTCCCCATACTGGGCGGACTGGAAATCTGGGGGAACCTGCTTGTTCCTGTCGGTTTACTGACTTTGTTGGCTGGTTCATTACTCGCATTGGGTCAAATCGACCTAAAACGGATTCTGGCTTATTCGACAGTAGCCGCATTGGGGAGTATGGTGCTATTGATCGGAGTTGGAACTCCCCTGGCGATCAAATCAGCTCTTGTTGTTCTGGTTTCCCATGCCATGTATAAAGGCGCGCTTTTTCTCGTTGCCGGAGGGATAGATCACAGCACGGGTTCGCGCGATGTTCGAATACTGGGCGGTTTAGCCAGCGGGTTGCCATTTACATCTGCCGCGGCGGCCATAGCCGGCTTTTCCATGGCTGGTATCCCCCCCCTGGCCGGTTTTGTTGCCAAGGAATTGTTTTATGAAACCACGCTTTCAACACCCGCTGGTGTGGTGCTTACCAGTCTGGTACTGGCTGCCAATGCTGCCACTGTATTTTTTGCGGTCCGGGTATCGTGGAGCCCGTTCTGGGGAAGAACCAATCACGATCTCCATCCCCATCACGAAGAAATCGGTTTATGGGGCCCACCGCTCCTGCTCGCCGTTTCAGGACTATTCTTTGGTTTATGGATTCAACCTTTAGGCATTGTGTTGATCGCTCCATCTATAACATCTGTGTTACAGACATTTTATCCTGTCAAACTAAGTTTGTGGCACGGCTTTACCCCGATGTTGGCATTGAGCGCCTTGACCATCTTGCTGGGTATTTCTTTGTTTACACTACGGGAACGCATTCAAACCATTTTTGAGCGCTTTTTTCACGTATTGGAGCCAATTGGTCCAGCCAACCTCTACAATCGCGCTTTGAAATCTGTGCTTGCTTTTGCGAATTTTCAAACCCGAGTTTTACAAAATGGTTATCTTCGGATTTATATCCTGGTTATCTTACTTACTTCTTTTGCCCTGACGATTGGAACCCTGCTTCTCAACGTAGAGTTGCCCCCCTACAAAATTTGGAGCACACCCCGTTTTTATGATGTGGTTTTGTTGGCCGTAATTATGACAGCCGCGATACTGGTAACCAGATCGACATCTCGTTTGACCACCATTGCGATGCTTGGGTCAATCGGGTTTAGTATTGCGATTTTGTTCTTGTTATACAGTGCTCCCGACCTTGCTATGGTGCAGTTTTCGATTGAAACTCTTATTGTCATTTTATTTGTATTAGCCATGTACCGGTTGCCCAAATTTACTAATCTGTCCAGAAGAACGACAAAATTCTTGGATATGATCGTCGCGGGAGTTGGCGGTGGATTAATGACACTGCTTATGTTGATCTTCTCCTCTCATCAGGCTGACTCTCGCCTGGCCTCATTTTTTATGGAAAACAGCCTTATAGCCGCGAAAGGACGCAATGTGGTTAATGTTATCCTGGTTGACTTTCGTGGATTTGACACGATCGGTGAAATCAGCGTGTTGGCCATCGCGGCTGTTGGGGTCTTTGCTTTAATCCGGTTTACCCGCAAGAGTGTCACTCAGAGTAAGGAAATAAATGGAGAATAACAAAATGCAGCGTTCGATTCTTTTACCCGTAGCAACCCGATACCTTATGCCTCTGCTGCTGGTTTTTTCATTCTTTCTCCTGATCCGTGGTCATAATGAGGTGGGTGGAGGATTTGTTGGCGGATTGGTTGCTTCGGCTGCGCTAATGCTTTACGGTATTGCCATCTCCCCAGAAGCATTAAGAAAACTTTTGCCTGTTTCTCCGGAACGGCTTGTGGCAACCGGTCTTTGTGTTGCTTTCATTAGCGGAATAGTATCTGTTTTATCAGACAAGCCTTTTATGACGGGCTTGTGGATCGAAACCGCGATCCCGGTGATTGGAAAAGTTGGAACACCGTTATTTTTTGATATCGGGGTTTATTTGTTGGTCATTGGAATTGTTATGTGGATATTATTGTCTTTTGCCGAGGAGTAGGCGATGGAATTATTGCTAGCCATTACCACTGGAACATTGTTTGCTGCCGGATTATATATGGTTTTGCGGCGCAGCATTATGAAAATCTTAATTGGCTTATTGCTATTGGGATATGCGGTCAACCTGCTTCTTTTTGGTTCAGCAAGGCTAATTCCGGGAAAACCCCCACTAATCCCGGCGACGTCAACCGTGGTGGCAGGGGTAGTTGCCGACCCGGTACCGCAGGCACTTATTCTTACTGCCATTGTCATTAGCTTTGGTGCTACTGCTTTCACTATAGTGTTGATGCGCCAGGTTTATAAGGAAGTTGGGTCAGACGACATCAACAAGATCCGCTGTACAGATATTGCCTGTGATCAACGAGAAATTCCGGCGGATGAGCTTGTCGCTGAGGAGAGAGCATGATCGCTGCCCCTATACTTATCCCGCTTCTCTTTGCTGTTCTCACGCTTTTTACATGGCAGAGGTCGAAGATCCAACACTTTCTGGCACTCGCGGGGACAAGCCTGTCGCTAATCAGCACTGTTTGTCTTTTCCATCAGGTATTTACCCGGGGAATTCAGGTTATCCAAATCGGCAATTGGCCGGCACCTTTTGGCATCAGTCTTGTGATTGACCTTTTCTCTGCCCTTCTCCTCATGATTGCAGCGTTTATTTCCGTTGTCATTGCTTTTTATGCGCATTCCGGTATTGACGTACCACGCATTCAATATGGTTTTTATCCTTTATTCTTTTTTTTATTGATGGGTGTCAACGGGGCTTTTATCACCGGTGACCTGTTTAATCTTTATGTCTGGTTTGAAGTTTTACTTATGGCTTCATTCGTCTTAATTGCTTATGGAGGAGAGAGGCCGCAAATTGAAGGCGCAATAAAATATGTAATACTCAACCTACTTGCCTCCACCCTGTTTCTTTCCGCTATCGGATTGACCTACAACCTGACGGGCACTCTCAATTTCGCCGATTTGGCTAGGGTTTTACCCGGTATCCGATCTTCCGGTGAAACAACGACAATTGCAGTTCTTTTTATAGTTACATTTGGAATAAAATCCGCGGCCTTCCCACTTTTTTTCTGGCTTCCTTCTTCTTATCACACTGCCCCTGTAACAATAACTGCATTTTTCTCGGCTCTACTCACAAAAGTTGGCGTTTACGCGCTTATCCGTGTATTTACTTTACTATTTACCCGGGATACACTTTACATACATAGCATCATTTTGATCATAGCCGGCTTTACGATGGTAACGGGTGTTCTGGGAGCGGCGGCTCAAACCGACTTCCGGCGCTTGCTTTCTTTTCATATCATCAGTCAGATTGGTTATTTACTTATGGGGCTCGGTCTCTTTACCCGGGAATCACTGGCGGCAGCCATATATTTTATGGTCCATATCATGCTCGCAAAAACAGCCTTATTTCTTGTTGCCGGGATTGTAGGAAAACTACAGGGAACTTTCGATCTAAAAAAAACTGGCGGCCTTTACGCCAACCGAATTTGGCTTTCCATTTTGTTTTTGCTACCCGCTTTATCACTGGCGGGTTTACCTCCGCTTTCAGGTTTTTTTGCTAAATTGGGGTTGATCATTGCCGGAATCCGACAAGAGCAGTGGATGATTGTTTCCGTTGCACTTACAGTAAGCCTGCTAACCCTGTACTCAATGACAAAAGTTTGGAACGAAGCTTTCTGGAAAGAGACAAAACAGGTTCGAGATTTCACGTCCGAAAAAATTCCTTCCTGGATGTGGGTTCCTACAGCGGCATTAGTGACTGTCTCTCTTCTGGTAGGAATTTTTGCTGAACCTGTGCTTCACATCACCCAATTAGCCGCTTTTCAATTATTAAATCCTGATATATATATTCAAGCTGTGTTTGGTGGTGTACCATGAGTCTCTTTTTACTCAACATCCTGTTGGCTATCGCGTGGGCTGCTTTGACCGGTAGCTTTGAACCTGTCAATCTAGCATTTGGTATGGGCCTGGGATTTTTAGTCTTGTGGTTCATCGTGCCCAATCGCCGGTCGAGCATGTACTTCCTCCGGGCTATACGGGTGGTCGAGTTTATCTTTTTCTTTATATTTGAAATAATCAAAGCCAACCTGCGGCTGGCGATTACGGTTCTTTCGCCCCGTATGAGTTTGCGTCCTGCGGTCATCGCTTTTCCCTTATCCTTGAAAACTGAAGCAGGTATTATCCTTCTGGCAAATTTGATCACGCTCACTCCTGGGACACTCTCTCTTGATATTTCTGGAGACCGGCGCGTATTATTCATCCATACGATCTTTTTATATGATCCTGAAAAATTCCGGCTTGATATCAAACAGGGATTCGAGCGTCGAGTATTGGAGATACTGGAATCATGACCGAAATTCTTTGGAACATAATTATGCTGTTGATTTCCGCGGGTTTTGTTGGCGCATTTATTCGCCTGATTCGCGGACCGTATTTACCTGACCGTGTTATCTCGCTGGATTTGATCAGCGTTCTGGCCATGGGTTTTATTATCACTTATGCGGTACGGTTTAATCAACCAAATTTTGTAGATGTTGCGATCATCATCGCGCTAATTACTTTCCTCGGGACTGTTGCATTTGCCTACTATTTGGAAAAGAGAGCCTGACTGTGCGCGAAATCCTGGTTTTTTCATTTATGCTGACGGGGGCCTTCTTTATGTTCCTCGCTGGTATCGGTATTTTACGTATGCCAGACCTTTTCTTGCGAATGTCTTCTACTGCCAAGGCTGGTACATTGGGAGCCGGGCTCACATTAATCGGTGCTTCCCTTTTTTTCAATGAATTTAGCATTTCAACGCGCGCTGTGGCAATTATCATATTTTTATTGCTCACGGCGCCAGTAGCCACGCACATGATCGGGCGAGCCGCTTACTTTGACGGTATTCCCCTGTGGAAAGGCACAGTACAGGATGATCTTCACGGCCATTATCGGCGCTCTACTCATACCCTGGAGACTGAAGTCATCCCCCCGGATGACACAATCTCGCCGATTACCGATACGGACGAATTTGTTGAGGCAGATACTCCCGCAGATGTTGATGAGTAAAATCATACTGCACAACCACGGCCAGACGGGAAAGGCGCCACCACTTTATATTTCACACCAATTCGCAGGGGTACCATCCTTAAATCGATGATTTGAAAGGGAATTAAGATCAACAGAATACTTTCGTTAGTTGAATACCAGAATTAGTCACTCATCCCAGTGATAAACGATTGTCTATACAATTGCATAATTATGTGGTTACCTCTTTAATTTGACCTTGGAGTTTCTTCTGGTAAAAGGCGCGGCCATAATCCGATACAATTACAAACCGGGTTGACGAAAGATAAGGGAAAAATAATTAGCAAATGATGGCACGGGGGGATCAACCCTATAAAGCGGGGGCAGGAAAGCGATCCCACCCTATACAAGCTTGATAGAATAAATTCCAATGATGACTCAACAAAATCCCGAAACCATAGAGCCTCCTGATGAACTTGACGGGGCGGACGTCATTTTGTGGGCGTTTAGTTCCCAAAATCCGTTCTTCATAATGAAATACAGCGATGGTAAACCATATATGCCAATACATGGGTTCGCGATATGCCGGTACAAAGGGGAGAAGCAATATTACAGGTTCTCCTGTGACATTGCCTGGAATGTTGAAAATGATCAAGTTTATGACAGTATTGAAGAAGCCGTAAACGCTGCGAAAGACATGTCAACGCAACCGATATCGTGGAACAAGAAATCATAGGGGGGATCGCGTTTGATCCCACCCTATAATTAAACTCAATGGGGAAAAAATGAAAAAGAAACCATCACGTTATCTAATATTTTGCTTATTTTGTCTCCTTTTTGTATTTCTTTCCTGTGCAAGTATTATTGGCGATCCTTCGTTAGAAAAAAGTGCTTCATTAAATCCGACCGCGAAGACACCAGCTTTTGAAGAATTTACATTAATTCCAACTGCAACCAGTACTCCTGTCAACCCTGAGTGCTGGGAAAGATTATTTCAAATAGAAGATATTTACGGATTCCCTTTGGTGATGCGGGAGGGGCCTGATCAATCACTTTGGGTCTTATATCCAAAAGAATTGGTTCATATTATTGATAAAGAAAACATCGAACGGATCAAATTTACTGACTTTTCACCGTGCGAGACTTGCGTGGGTTACGATAAAGCTACTATGGTGGTGGATCCATCTGGTGATGTGTTTATCGGATCTGAAACAGGACTTTGGGTTCTGAAACAAAGATCAGTCTTGAAGTTTTATCCAATAAAAGATCTATTTCCGAATCCACTTGATCGTTTTGAAGTTTATTCATTATTGACTGATAATCAAGGTAGAGTTTGGATAAGTCAGGCAAACTCGCTATGTTATTTCACTAAAGAAACCTGGAAGTGTTTTCAACTATCCGAATTAAAGATACCTTATGATGAAGGCAAAGATTTTTATTATGACCAGGTCATCTCGGGCGTAGCCGGAAAGGGGGAGCAAATCTGGTTTGGAACCCGTAATGGAAGGATAGTAAAACTTGATGGCAAGAGAATTGAAGTTGATGATTTGTATGACCAATTTCATTCTGATATATCAAACATTTTATCAATTTCCTATAATGAAAAAGATGATTCTGTTTGGGCAATAAACACTACAATATCAGCTTGTTCTGATTATGAGGAATATCGATCCAGTTATGCAGTTTTACAAAGGAGAAAGTCCGGGGAATGGATTGGATACCCAAAAGACCTGTTTATTGTCCAGGATTCAAAAAGTGGTGGTGGCTGTGGCTTCTTTCCTACCATTATCACTAATACCAGAGATGGACGAGTTTGGCTGGGTTTTATGTGGCAAATTGGATTAACATATTACGAAGATCATACATGGATGGGAATAAATGGCAAGAAGTTGCCTATTTCTGATGACCTGGCTCATATGAAATACATGTCCACTTGTGGACTTCCTGAAGATAGTTGGATAACTGATATTCTTGAAACTACTGATGGGAGATTACTCGTGTCGGATAGGTTTGGTGTATTTGTTCTTAAAAAAGATATGCTTGCTTCGTTTGGCATAACCCGGTGACAGGCGTCACTTCAACCCGATTCATTAAATAGGGTGGGATCGCGTTTGATCCCACCATGACACGGTTGAATCATAGACCTGTCTGGAAAAATAGAGACCTTTATTTTGAATTGAGTTAAACTCATTAGAATAAATAAGGAATGGGTGGAAATTCGATGAATAGACGTGCACCGGGACGAATATCGTCATGGTGGGATCACCCCTGAAATACACAGGGGCAGGCAAGCGATCCCACCCTACCAAAGCCAGCTTCGATCCCTCCCACGCATTTAAAACCCGGGACGGGTGGAGCTTTTTTCTTTTAGCTCCGACCCGTCCCATAAGAAGAAAAGATGAAATTGACGTTAGCGGCAGGTGACCCCCTGCCGGCGGGAACAAACTTCAGCGATTATACCTGAAGAGTGTTGCTGGCGATCAAATCGCGGTACCATTCGCCCGAGAGTTTGATGGTTCGCTGCTGCGATTCAAAGTCAACGCGCACCATGCCGAAGCGGCCCGCGTACCCCGAGCTCCACTCGAAGTTGTCAAACAGGGACCACAGGTAGTACCCCTGCATGTTGGCCCCGTCTTGAATGGAGCGGGCGACTTCCAGCAGGTGGGCGCGAAGGTAATGGATGCGGTCGTAGTCACGCACATAACCGTTGCCATCCGGCACATCGGGAACCGCTGTACCGTTCTCGGTGATGTACAGTTTGGGGTTGTTGTAGCGTTCCTTGAAGCCCATGATCACGTTGTACAGCCCCTCGGGCTTGATATTCCAGTTCATGTCGGTCTTGCCCCAGAACGGGCGCGGATCCTGCTCCACATTGGCTTTTAAGATGCCGCCGTCTTTGCTGAAGGAAACGACCTGCGAAAAGTAGTAGTTCAGTCCCATGAAATCGATGGGCGAATGGATGGTCTCCATATCACCATCATGGATCACGGGGCGGTTGGGGCCAAGCCATTCCATCAACGCAACCGGATAACGGCCCAGGTAGATGGGGTCTGAAAAGATGTCAAAGTTGACCTGCTTGAAGCGCAGCGCGGCCTGTTTGTCTTCTTCTTTATCAGAGGCCGGTCGCACATCGCTCACACTGAGAGCGATGCCGATCTCGCCTTTGTACCCGCCCTGGCGGAAGAGCTGGACGGTTTTGCCGTGGCTGAGCAACAGGTGGTGGGCCGTCTGCATGGCACACGGGTAGCTGGATTCGCCCGGCGCGAAAATACCGTTCGCATACCCCAGGTGTGTGGTGACACCCGGTTCATTATGCGTGGCCCACATCCCCACACGGCCACCCAGTTTATCAAAGAGGATGCGGGCGTAGTCAACGAAGCGGTCAACCATGTCTCGGTTGGGCCACCCGCCGGCATCCTGAAGCGCCTGGGGAATGTCCCAGTGTTCCAGGGTGCAGTTGGGGGTGATGCCGGCTGCCAGCAGTTCGTCAACCAGGCGGCTGTAGAAATCCAAACCCTTCGCGTTGGCGGGACCACTGCCGTTGGGCTGAATACGCGGCCATGAAACGGAGAATCGGTAGCTCTGCAGTCCAAGGTCTTTCATCAGGCGCACATCCTGCGGCATGCGGTGGTAATGGTCGCAGGCTATGTCACCGGTATCATTATTGTGCACCCGGTAGGGCAGGTGAGCGTAGTGGTCCCACACACTTTCGCCTTTACCGTCTTCGTTCCAGGCGCCTTCGATCTGGTAAGAAGACGTGGCTGCGCCCCAGACAAACCCCTCGGGAAATTTAACGAATGGCATGAAAATCCTCCACGAAATGCATAAATATTACCGGGCTGCCCCGATGTGTCAGACACAGCCCGGGAAAAGCGTTATTTCATCTCACGAACCTGCCGGAGCATCCCTTCCACCATTTCTTCCGGTGGCATGGTGAGGAAGCGCTGGTTGAACAGCAGAACGGAAACCAGGGGCATGTCATAGAACATTTCCATCGTATCCATGCCAATGCCATCTTTATCCTGGTCATCCCCAAAAGATTGACGGCTCATTTCAACGATTTTTTTGATCAGCGGGGTGATGACCGCGTTGCCGCGTTTGTCTGTCACCCACTCGCGGATGGTGGATTCCATATCCAGCACGCAGGGAAGATCGAGCGTTGTCTCGAGTTTGACCGTCACCTTCTGGCGGATATCGGCGGCGGAGGCGGCGATGAGGATGTCAAATTCACCGGTTTCAGTGATCCACTGTTTGTATTCCACGTTGTAGAAGGCGAAGGAGCGGAAGTCCAGTTTGACGAAAACCGTTTTGGTCTCACCGGGTTCAAGGTAGACTTTTGCGAAACCTTTCAGCTCTTTCTCGGGGCGCACCAGGCTGCATTCATGGTCATGCACGTACACCTGCACGATCTCGGCGCCGGCCAGATTGCCGGTATTGGTCACGTCCACCGTCACGGTAACGCCGTCTACATCTTTGAATGCAGAAGAACTCACTTTCGGGTTGGAGTATTCAAAGGTGGTGTAACTCAGGCCGTGCCCGAAGGGGAACAGCACCGGAACTTTCTTTGTATCGTAGTAGCGGTACCCGATGAACAGGCCTTCACCGTAATGTACCGTGCCGGTTTCACCGGGCCAGTTGATGTAGGCCGGGGTGTCTTCCAGCTTCATCGGGAAGGTCTCTGCCAGTTTGCCGCTCGGGTTGACCCTGCCAAAGAGGATATCAGCGATGGCGATGCCGCCGGCCTGACCCATCATCCAGCCTTCGATCACAGCGGAGACCCCGTCGATCCAGTCACCCATAACCACAGGGGCGCCGTTGTTGATGACCACCACCGTCTTCGGCTGAACTTTGGATACGGCTTTGATCAACGCCACCTGCTGTACCGTCAGATCCATATCCGTGCGGTCATAGCCTTCGGATTCTTTGTACGAAGGCAGCGCGATGAACAACACCGCCACGTCAGCCGTGCGGGCTGCCGAAACCGCTTCATCGATCATCCCCTGCTTGAAAGTGTCATCCATAGGGTAACCCGGCGCGTAGATCAGTTCAGCATCGTCGGCCTGGTTCTTGATCTCATTGAAGGGTACGGCTACCCTGGTCGGGTTGATGTGTGAACTGCCGCCGCCCTGGAAGTGCGCGTTCTCGGCGGAATGGCCGATCACGGCGATATGTTCGTGGGCTTTCAAAGGCAACAGACCGTCATTCTTAAGAAGCACTACCCCTTCACCGGCGATCCTGTGGGCCAGTTCATGGTGGGCGTCAGCGTCATACGTGCCGTTCTTGGGTGTTTTCTTTGCACGGAAGGTAATATTCAGGATGCGGCGCACAGACTCGTTCAGCACGGCTTCGTCCAGGTCGCCATTGCGCACGGCTTCCACCACCGCTTTGACGCGGCGGTCTTGCGGACCGGGCATTTCCCAATCAAGGCCAGCCTTCAACGCGGCGATACGGTCACGCACAGCGCCCCAGTCGGACATGATAAAGCCTTCAAATCCCCATTCCTTCTTCAGGATGTCGGTCAGCAGGTAATGGTTCTGGGAGGCAAACGTTCCGTTGATCTTGTTGTATGAACACATCACCGTCCAGGGCTTGGCCTGTTTGACGGCTTTTTCGAACCCGGCGAGATAGATCTCGCGGAAGGTGCGTTCGTCAATCACCGCGTTTATGCTGAAGCGTTGAAATTCCTGGTTGTTGGCGGCAAAATGCTTGAGAGATGTGCCTACTCCCTTGCTCTGCACACCATTGATCATGCTGGCGGCCATCTCGCCGGCCAGGTAGGGGTCTTCAGAGAAGTATTCGAAGTTACGCCCGCCGAGGGGAGAGCGTTTCATGTTCGCGCCGGGGCCGAGCAGAACGTCAACATTCAGGGCGATACATTCTTCCGCCAGGGCCTCGCCCATTTCACGGATCAAGTCACGGTTCCAAGTGGAAGCCAGGCAGGAAGCGGTGGGGAAACAGGTGGAGGGCAGGCTGCCGATAG
>CAYOKC010000006.1:0-1007 GCA_964404415.1 uncultured Leptolinea sp.
CTTCATCGTCTTGTTCTACCTCTTGTGATTGAGTAGGTTTTTGATGATCTATCATGATTTCTTTTAGATCATCAGTTATATTGATGCTTTTGGGCTGACGACTCATGATTAATACTTTAACAAATTGCTTAAATTTGTTATTTACTGCAGGAAGATACAGATAAAGACTATATAATCCAAGAAGTAAAAATGTGATAAATAGAACGATTGCAAGAACTATTTGACCACTGGGAATGATCAATAGAATAATGAATGGAGTAAATGTATTCAATCTAATTTCGCTTTTTTGTTTTTTGTTTCTTAAGAAATGGTTACCAACCAATCCCAATTCAACCAAGATAAACATGGATAAAAGGATGTTCAACCAAGTAAGTGAACCCATTTTTTCAATGTTTTCGATGACGAAAACAAATTCACTCACATGATTGGTTAGTATAACAGCATAATCACCATCAATCGTGTAATTTACTTTTTCTTGCTCATGATAAATGCTAAAGATCTCATCTTTTGCTTCATTAGGAATCAATAATTTCCTTCAAGGGCATATTTCTTCGCCATAATACCAGACCCAGAACATCATCCCCTTGAAATCCTTGAAGTAATCATCATCCGATGTGAATTCAAATGGGGTTAAAGTTTTTATTGCATTGTTGACTTTATGAACGAATGCCTCCAGACCAGACTGTTTATCCTTGTAGTATTCGTGATTAGCATAGTCTTCAGCTATCCAATCTGCATGCCAGATGCCATCTACTAGCTTGAAGTAGACAACAAAACGGAATTCAATATCATAATGATCTGGGCGAACCCTTGGATCAGGCTCCCCATAAACAATATTCAAATTTCTCGAAGAACCTTCACCATCAGAAAAAATCGGTGCACCATCAATAAATTCGAGCTTGATCTTATACGTTTCCATTTTTCACCAGCCTCTTTCTGACATCCTCCCGCGTTGCCCACACCTTCGAGTTGACGGCGTTCGGCCGGCCAACCCGCTGCAATAATGG
>CAYOKC010000006.1:1017-5950 GCA_964404415.1 uncultured Leptolinea sp.
CTTAGCGTTTTGTATCAATAAATATTTCTTATTCACCACCGTGACGCCCTTCACCGGCGCGCTCGACTTCACAAACGCGTTGGTAAAAACGATCACCGGGGTGATCCAGGGGGCTTCGCCGATCACATCCGTAACCACACCGCGCAGCCAGAAGGCATTGCCCACCGTCTGTTTAATGAAGTCCTTTTCCGGCAGGTGGTTATTGAGCAGTAAGGTATTGTCACGCACCGTCACCGTGCCGCCGTGCGCCTTGGTTTCGATCAGGAAAATACCGTTCAACCGGCTGATCACGATGTGGTCAATATTACCGTTGGCACAGGTCACATCATGGATCACCATGTAATCCGGTGACAACTGCGCGAGGATATCCCCCACCTTCTCTTCCGCCTTTGCCCCGCGGATCGCGCGCAACTCTCCCTTTGAGCCGCGATCAATCATCCGTTCGGCATACAGTTTGATGACCTGGGCGGCTACCAGGAGTACCAGCATAGCCCCTCCGCCGATACCCCATGCTTTCTGGTTTACCGAAACGAGCCAGATAACCCCCAACAGCCCGATGGATACCAACCCGATCTGAAAATATGCGGCCCGGCGTCGCGCGGCCATGTCACGTGTTGATTTTCCCGCCTGATTTCGTTGATTGGTCATTTGATTTATTCTCCCCACACCTATTTTACATCCTCAAACCCAGCCCACACCTTCACGTTGACGGCGTTCGGCTGCAATTTCCTCAGAATAAAACCTATAAAATTGTTAATCGGATAATCTCATATTTCTGTATAATGTTATTAACAATATTTACAATATGGGGGAATTGCCTGATTCAAACAACTATGATCTTCCGATAGAGAATTACAAAGCTACAGAAATTCCATCCAAATCCATTTAATCAAGGATTGTAGACCATGATCGATATTCTGTTCTTTATTGCCGGTGTGTGGGGCATTATTGCCGGGAAATTTCCTGTCAGCATCATAAGGCTGCTTTTTGGTAAAGGACAATACAACCTGTCAGCAACAAAAGTGCGTTTGACCGGTCTACTGTTGGCGCTCCCCCTTCCATCCACTTTTTTATTATCGATCATCATTTCCCTGTTGTTTGGAAATGACTACACATACGTACCGGCAATATGCGAGATTGGCATGATCGTCATGGTCTCCATTGCCGTGATCGTTATCTTCCGTAAATCCAGAGAAGTCCAGCAGGTTCAGGCCGACGCAATTCCCCCCCTTACACCGGATATGGAGAAAAAAGAGAATTCATACGGCAAAAGATTGCTGATGATGATCGGTATTGTAGCAATGACAATGTTCATCCTCGGCAGCTGTACAATGTTTGTTATGAATATTTCGGTTCTGACCGGGGATATGGCGGAAGGACGTAGCGATCTCCTGTTCTATCAACTCACTGCTGTAGTCAACATTCTGGTTATGGGGTTGTGCGTTTTCGGAATTGTTAAGCTGGTAAAGAAGATGAACCGTTGATTTGATGTGGAAACCAGAAGCCCGTACGTCTTGTTGACCTGCCCCTTCCCAACTTTTGCAATCAATTCCCTCAAAATCCGTATTATTCTATATACATACGGAATCAATTTCTCTTGAGGGACAAACACCAATGGATCAAATCACACAGGATTTTTTACAACTCAAACGCCTGGCCATCGTCGGCGTATCGCGAACCCCGGCTAAATTTGGCAACACCATCTACACCGAACTGAAAGCCCGCGGGTTTGACGTGTACGGCGTCAACCCGCAGATGGACGCGGTCGCCGGTGACAAATGTTACGCGTCGCTGGCCGAACTGGCCGGCAAGGTGGACGGCGCCGTCATCTGCCTGCCGCCGCAGAAAGCCGCCGACGTCATCCGTGAAGCGGGCGCTGCCGGCATCAAGAATATCTGGCTGCAGCAGGGTTCGCAGTCACTGGAAACCGCAAAGGCAGCCCGCGAGGCAGGCGTCACCCTGGTGGAAGGCAAATGCATCCTCATGTATGCCGGCAAGGTAACTTCCTTCCACGCGTTCCACAAGTTCTTCGCCACGCTTCTCGGCCAATATTAAACGTCAATAAACCTGCCTGTTCAGGTTTTCCCACCCCGAACCCGTTTCGGGGCAATTCACGATGCAAGGATGGATTTTTCAATGAGCAATATCCTGGTTGCGTACTCAACCAACTCGGGTTCAACCGCCGAAGTGGCCGATGCCGTGGCGGCCGAACTGCAGCAGGCCGGGCACGCGGTAGACGTCAGACCGATGAAAGACGTGGCCACCGTGAGCAGCTACGATGCCGTCGTTATGGGCGCGCCGATGATCTTCGGCTGGCACAATACCGCGCGTCAATTTGTGAAGAAACATCAGGGGGAACTCACCGCCATGAAAACGGCCTATTTCGCCTGCGCCATGAGCCTCACCCGCGCGGAGCGCGAAACCCTGCCCCCGGCTGCGTTGACCCTGGATGAAAACCTGGTCAGGAACCAGTCAAAACCGGGTTCGTTAACCCTGAAAGAACGCTTCACCAGCATCGGGTATTACCTCAAATCGATGCTGCCGTCACAGGCCGGCGTGCTGCCCGTCAGCGTGGCGTTCTTCAACGGCAAGCTCGAGATGTTCCGGTTGAAGTGGTGGCAGGCCGCCTTCGTGATGGTTGTGGTGCAGGCCACCCCCGGTGACTACCGCGATTGGGACGCGATCCGCGCGTGGGGTAAGTCACTGAGCATGCAAATGTAAGATAGTGATAAAAAAAAGCAGCCTCCCTGTAAAACAGGAGAGGCCGCTTTTTTGTCGCCATGGACCACTCAAGACGGCGATGTCATACTGCCGTACCCGTCAGCCATTCAAGCGCCTTATCACGGTCAAGGAAAATATTAAAGGTCTGGCTGTTATTTTTCATCACGGTTTCAAAAAAGTACGAGTCGGCGTCAATTTCATTGATCAGGTACGCGCGCTTCAACGCCAGGATATTCACGCCATACTTCTCGAACTCCATCTTGAGCCGCCGGGGTGTATCGTAGATCTCAATAGTAGTCATAGCGATCTTCCCCTTGCGCCAATCCAGCAGCACCCGGTTGCAGTGCTTTTCAATAACCACTTTGGAGATGGCCGGCACCATCTTTTCCATCACTTTAAAGTTGAAATCTTCCAGCAGGGTTGATTCGACGGTTTCTTCCGCTTCGAGGTAGGTAATCACAAAGCACATGGTCCCCTCCTTGTCTATATTATTCAAATAATCGAATATAAAACTAAGTGGAATTCATCCCCGAATTGAACTACATACATCACGAGTGGGCCGAGGTGATTCCCCGCATCAGCGTATCCACCCCCGACAACAAACCCATCACCGCACCGTCCCGGTCTTTCAACGCTTTGCCTAGCTGCAGCGTGCAGTAGCCGTGCAGGAACCCCGTCAACATGTCAGTCACCGCGTCGGTTTCCTCACCCTTCACCCCGCATGATGTGACGATCTTCTCCAGCAGCTCCCGGTACTCCCCGAAGATCGCCGCCGTTTCGGCATTGCCGTGCCACCCTGCCCACTGGATGGTCTCATACACACCCGGGCGCGCGATCAGGTAGTCAAAATATGCCCGGCTGACGGCACTCACCGCCTCCACGCCTGACACCCCGATAGCCGCCTGCGTCATGCCGGTGTTCATCTTCCGCATCCCTTTGTGGGCAATATCACGCAGCAGGTCGTCAAGGCTGCCGATATGGTTATACAATGACGGGGTGCGGATGCCCAGTTGTTCCGCCACCGCTTTGAGGGTCACATGGTCCAGCCCGTGTGTATCGGCGATCTCTGAAGCGGCGGTGATCACATCGTCTTTGGTCAGGCGCATGGTTTCCCAACTTTCACGTCAAAATAGAAATAACTAATGTTGTTAATGTAATTAATAATCCAATTTGCCTTCATTGACAAGCCGGACTATCGCGGATAGAATACTAATATCATTAGTATTTATACAATAAAATGAATATGTTATATTAAAAATACAATAGCCATGGAAACAAAGAATTATTCTTTCAACGGGATCCCTGTCATTTTGTGGGGTGAACCATCCGTAAATATCTACCTTT
Organism: uncultured Leptolinea sp.; assembly: GCA_964404415.1. Taxonomy (GTDB): domain Bacteria; phylum Chloroflexota; class Anaerolineae; order Anaerolineales; family Anaerolineaceae; genus Leptolinea. The sequence continues at coordinate 5,083 of CAYOKC010000006.1, forward strand.
ATGTGCACGGCATGGGCGGACGCAAAGAAGAAGCGGAAATGTTCGCCGGCCTGGCCGCCGCCCGCGGCTGGCAGGTGCTGAGTGTAGACCTGCCGGAGCACGGAGTAAGGAAACAGGAAACATGCACATTTAACCCGTGGCATGCCGTGCCGGAACTGCAGCAGGTGATGGAATACGCGGCAGCCGGCCGTGAGCGCGTTGCCCTGTTTGCCAACAGCATCGGCGCCTGGTTCAGCATGCTGGCGTTCGCCTCCGTGCCGTTGGACCACTGCCTGTTCGTCTCGCCCATTCTGGATATGGAAAAGCTGATCGCGAATATGATGCGGTTTGCCGGTGTGACCGAAGAACGCCTGGAACGCGAGATGATCATCCCGATCGAATTCGGCCAGCCCCTCTCATGGGACTACCTCACCTATGTGCGCGCGAACCCGGTCAACGCGTGGGATAAGCCCACCAGAATACTGTATGGCGGCAGGGATAATCTCACAGACCGACATACAGTGGAAGGGTTTGTCAGCCGGTTCGGGTGTGAACTGGAGGTTATGGAAAACGGGGAGCACTGGTTCCACACTCCGGAGCAACTGGAGGTGCTGAATATGTGGATGAAAGGTTCAATCAAGGCGGTCAGTTAACCGCCTTTTTGCATCTTACAGACCGAGCTGTGAAAGCACCGCCCACGGTTTGATAAGCAGCGCGGCCAGTATCAATGCGCTGGCCCCGATGCCGATACCGTAGAAAGGATGCAGGTACAGCCCCAGCATCACCAGTGAGAGTATTGCCCCGGCCAGCGCCAGCCCGCGCCACCAGTCGATGGGTAGCAGAATGCCCAGAACCGCCAGTCCCGCGGCTAAAAGCGCCAGGCCGGCGG